>JAVBYB010000561.1 GCA_030824255.1 bacterium | reverse complement strand
GGAGAAGGGCCACGGTGGCAGACAGGGACAATATGCAAGAACCGTCGCGCAATCGGCCGGGAGCCGAAGGCGAGCCTGCTTCCCATCGTGACAGACAGGTTGCGGATGCAGTTGCATGGCTCATCGCCAACAACCTGCTCTCGCCTGATCGGCACACTCGGGCGCTTGCGATGGCGCAGCATTCGCCCGAACGGTTCGACCAGCTTCTCCTCAAGCTGCACTTTATAGACGAAGCGCACCTCGCGGAGGCCCTGGCGGTCGCCTGCGAGCTGCCACTGGTGCGCCGCGATGCGTTTCCGTCAGAACCCGCTTTCGGCAATATCTTCCAGACAGACTATCTCCGCGCGCAGCGGATCGCCCCGCTCATGCAGGGCGATGGCTCGATCCAGCTGGTCATGGCGGACCCGCTCAACGCTGACACGATCGCCGCTGTCTCTTTCAAGACCTCCAAACGAGTAGTCCCCGCTGTGGGCGTTGGCAGCGAAATCGAAGCCTGGCTGACTTCGACTGGGGCGCCCAACAGGGGCATCGTTGACGGGCCTGTGCTGAATACAGCCGATGCGGGAAATTCCGATCTGCAAAGGCTCAAAGACCTTGCCGGCGGGGCGCCTGTTATAAGATGGGTCGACCAGATGTTCGAAAGCGCCGTAGCGCTGGGAGCCTCCGACATCCATCTTGAGCCAAGCACGCGCGGACTTCGCGTTCGCTTCCGGGTAGACGGCCATCTTCGCGAAGCAACGTCGCCGGACGCCTCGCTGATGGAAGCGGCGATCTCGCGGATCAAGATTCTCGCGAAGCTCGACATCGCCGAGCGGCGCCTGCCGCAGGACGGCCGGACGCGCATTACCATTCAGGGTCGTGAGATCGATCTGCGCATTGCGACCACGCCTTCGCTGCATGGCGAAGGCGCGGTGCTGCGTCTTCTCGACAAGTCGTCCTCCGCCCTCTCGCTGGACGTGCTCGGCCTGTCCGACGACACCATTGAACGCATTCGCCGCTCGATCCGCCGTCCGAATGGCGTGACGCTCGTCACTGGGCCGACGGGATCCGGGAAAACCACGACACTCTATGCTGCGCTGCGTGACATTCTCACGCCCGAGCTGAAGTTCGTGTCGGTTGAAGACCCGGTTGAATACCAGATCGATGGCGTATCGCAGATCCAGGTTCGCGCGGGAATCAACCTGACCTTCGCCGCAATCCTGCGCTCAGTCCTGCGTCAGGACCCGGACGTGCTGATGATCGGCGAGATCCGCGACCGCGAAACAGCGACCATTGCCATTGAGGCGGCCCTTACAGGCCACCAGGTTCTCTCGACGGTCCACACGAACAACGCCCCGGCGACGATCACGCGTCTTCTTGAGATGGGCGTACCGGAATATCTGATCGCTTCCACGCTCAGTTCGGTTGCCGCGCAGCGGCTTGTCCGCAACCTCTGCCCCTCCTGCGCCGAGCCGTATCAGCCCTCCGCCGCCCTGCTGCAGCGGCTGCCCGGCGCGGCAGAAATTGCCAACGCCCAGTTCCGCAAGCCTAAAGGATGCAGCAACTGCCGCGGCACGGGTTATCGCGGTCGCGCGAGCATTGCCGAGATCATGATGGTAACGGATGACATTCGCGAACTGATCCTGCGCCGTGCGCCGGAACGTGATATCCGCAATCGCGCGATGGACGAAGGCATGACACCGCTGCTGGCCGACGGCCTGCGTCGCGCGGCTGCCGGGCAGACTTCGGTGGAAGACGTCATACGCGTTGCAGGACTCGAGTAATGGCGGACTTCGCGTTCAAGGCATTTGCAAAAGACGGAGCGCTGGTCGCCGACCGCCTCGTCGCGACCAACCGCGCCGATGCAGTCCGCCAGATTTCGGCGCGCGGTCTCGTTGCCTTTGAGGTACATGAAGGACGCGCCAAGCGGGACAATCGCCGATCAAACATGTCCCTTCGTCCGCTTGCCGCTTTCTGTCGGCAAATGGCCACGATGGCTGAAAGTGGCCTGCCGCTGGACGACGCGCTCTCGCTGCTTGCGCGCGATTCCAACAAGAAGGCTGCGGCTCTGGCGACGGGATTGCGTGAGAGCGTTCTTGGCGGGGCTTCACTATCGACAGCGCTGTCAGCCTATCCGGAAAAAGTGCCTGATGTGATGATCGGGCTGGTCGCAGCCGGAGAAGCCGGCGGCGCGCTGGGCCCCGTCTTTCATCGCCTGGCCGATGGCTTCGAGATGGATATCCGGACAAAGGATGCCCTGCAGTCCGCGCTGGTTTACCCAGCTGTTCTCGGCGTGACAGCCATCGCATCGCTTGTTCTGGTGCTGACAGTAGTAGCCCCTGCCCTCGCGCCGGTGTTTGCGGGAGCGGGAGATCGCACGCCACTGTCTGCGCGCATTCTGATCGGCGCATCGGATGTGCTGCGCAATTACTGGTGGGTCGGCGTGCTCGGCCTGCTGTTCTTTGTGTTGATGATACTGTCTTCGCTCCGCACTCCGGCTGGACGCGCCGGAATGGCGCGGTTTGCGATCACGGCGCCCTTCATTGGCTCTATCGTGAAGACCACCGAGACATCGCGCTTCCTGCATTCGCTGGCGGCGTTGCTGGACAATGGCGTGACGATCCTCAACGCGCTGGAGATTGCACGCAGGGCCACGAGCAACCCCGTGATCGCCAAGGAGATCGACCGCATCTCCGGCCGGGTGCGCGTGGGCGAACGGCTGGGCGATACGCTCGCACAGTCGAAAGTGTTTCCGCCACTGGCCGGGCAATTGGCGGCTGTCGGCGAGCGCTCTGGCAGCCTTGCCAAGATGTTGCGCCACGGCGGCCGCGTGATGGAAGAAGCCGCCCAGCGGGACGTGAAGCAACTGATGGTGGTCGCGACCCCCGCACTGACGATCATTCTCGGCGTGCTGGTCGGGGGGGTGGTGCTGTCGCTGCTCAGCGCTATTCTCAGCGTCAACGACCTCGCGATCTGAGGCGAGCATGTCGCGCCACGTGACACAGGGCCAAGACAGCAAAGCGCACCGGGACGCAGGCTTCTCCCTGCTCGAACTCATGGTAGCGCTGGCGATCATGGCGCTGGCAACCACTGTTGCAGGCGTCGCCTTCTCCCGGTCCAGCGTCGGCTTCCGTTTCGACGCCGCAGCCCAGGAGCTGGCGCTTGACCTGCGGGAGGCGCAGGCGCGCGCGCTGCGTTCCGGCCGCGATGTTGCGCTTGCCATCGATGTCGACAAGCGCACGTATCGCCTGCAGGCGGACCCGGCTGTGCAGCTTCCGGAGCAAGCGGACCTGCGGGTTGTCTCGGCCGGCGAAGCGATGGCAGGCAGCATTCCGGCGATCATCTTCTCGCCGGAGGGTGGCTCCACTGGCGGCGCAATCACCATGACGCTTGATGACCGCAGCGCGATCATCACCATCGACTGGCTCACGGGCGCCGTCACGCTTGCGGAAGGAGCGGCCAGTGAAGCCGACACCTGACCGCACAGCAGGCTTCACCCTGCTCGAAGTTCTCGTGGCATTCGTGATCCTCACCATGGTGGTCACGCTTTGCCTGCAGGTTTTTTCCACCAGCGCCCGTGCGGAAGCGTCCGCGCGCTGGTCCGAACAGGCGCATGTCTTGCTGCGTGACCGCATAGCATCGTTCGAGACCATGGGCTTGCGCCCCGGCCAGCAGACGGATGGCGTCGCCGCCGACGGAATGCGCTGGGCGCTGGCTATCTCGCTGCCCACGGGCTCCAGCGGCAGCGCGACGACGAAACGCGGGGTGATCTGGGTGACGGCAAGCGTCACGGACCCATCGGGGCGAACTTACACCGCCGCAACGGCGCGGTGGTCCGGCGAAGCCTTCGCGGAGGCGGATCAATGACGCCAGCAACGAAGACGGATTCGGGATTTTCGCTACTGGAGACGCTGCTGGGTCTCACGCTCACGGCGATGATCGGGCTGCTGATGATGGGCTCGCTGCAGATGGGCACGCGCATCTGGGAGCGGCAGGACAAGACCATTCAGCCCGGTGTCGAACAACTGGTGATCGGACAGACGACGGAGTGGCTATCCCACGCGCTTCGCATGTCGCTGCGCAATCTGGATGCTGAACCGTTCGCACCATTCATTGGCGATACAGACAGCGTGTCGTTTCTTTATCCAGCGCAAGGCATGGGCGCGGCGCCCGGTATCTATGCTGTCGATCTTGAGCTGGTGGATGCAGCGGACTGCGCAAACGGCAAGACTCTGATGATGCGAGCGACACGCATCATCATTGCGGAAGAGAATGCGGACCGCCCGGCCGCACAGATCGAACGGCGAAGGCTGGCTCAATGTCTGGAACAGCCCTCCTTCGTGTTCTGGGGTCCGAACGCCACGGAGCAGGTGGCAGCGTGGCGGGATAGCTGGTCACAGCATCTGGAATTGCCCCAGGTTGTGCGCCTGCGCAGCTTCTCGGCGGACGGAGCTGAACACGCGGTATTCACGCAGCGCCTGCTCGAAGGCGGCATGTGACGCACTGCGGCAAGGGCGCCGCCACGTAATGGCTCCTACGTAGTCGCTTGCCGCGCCAGCCGTTTCGATCCAGTTTGCTCCTTGATGCGGGTCGCAAAGAACCTGCGCACCGAGGGAGGTCGGCATGGCGCCATTTCAGCAGGGCTCGCGCGAAGCGCGCACCTTCGATGCAATCGTGGTCGGCAGCGGCATCGCGGGCGGATGGGCGGCCAAGGAGCTGTGCGAGAAAGGCCTCAAGACCCTCGTGCTAGAGCGTGGGCGCAAGGTCGAGCATGGCAAGGACTACAAGACATTCGGCATGAACCCGTGGGACTTCCGCTTCCCGAACGGCCGCACGCCTCAGGACGAGGTCGACAAGCACTACTTCAAGCAGGTTCGCACCGGTTACACGGTGAACGACCAGTGGAACCACTGGTTCGTGAAGGACGACGAGCATCCCTATACCGAGGTGAACCGGTTCGACTGGATTCGCGGCTATCATGTCGGCGGCCGTTCGATCACCTGGGGCCGCCAGAGCTATCGCCATTCAGATCTCGATTTCGAGGCGAACGCGCGTGAAGGCGTGGGCGTAGACTGGCCAATCCGCTACGCCGATGTTGCTCCATGGTATGACCATGTCGAGCGCTGGATGGGCGTCAGCGGAACCAATGAGGGGCTACCGCACCTTCCGGATGGGGTTTTCCAGCCGGCGATGGAATTCAACGTCGTCGAAAAGGGCTTCAAGGGCGCGGTGGAAGACAAATTCCCCGAGCGCCGCATCACCATGGGACGGACGGCGCACCTCACCAAACCGACCGACGAACAGATGAAGATCGGTCGCGGCACGTGCCAGACGCGCAATCTCTGTATGCGGGGCTGTTCGTTCGGCGCGTACTTCTCCTCCAATGGCGCGACTCTGATCGCGGCTGACCACACCGGCAACATGACTCTGGCCCCGGATTCGATCGTCACCGAAGTGATTTTCGATCCGAAGACCAACAAGGCCACCGGCGTTCGCGTGCAGGATGGCAACACGAAGGAGACCACGGAATACTACGCCAAGGTGATCTTCCTCTGCGCGTCCGCGCTGGCGACCACCTGGATCATGCTGCATTCGAAGAGTGACCGCTTCCCGAACGGGCTCGGCAATGACTCTGACGAGCTGGGCCGCAACGTGATGGATCACCATTTCCTCGTCGGCGCGCAGGCGGACGTGGAAGGGTATGAGGATCGCTATTATGCGGGCCGCCGTCCCACCGGTATCTATGTTCCGCGCTTCCGCAACCTCGGCGACACGGGATCGAAACAGAAGGATTTCGCGCGCGGCTATGGCTATCAGGGCGGCGCGAGCCGCACCGGCTGGCAACGTCTCGTGGCGGAGATGGGCTTCGGCAAGGATCTCAAGGACGAGATTTCCGAACCCGGCGACTGGACGATGGGCCTCACCGGTTTTGGCGAGATGCTGCCCTATCGCGACAATCGCGTCTGGATCAATGACGAGGTGAAGGACAAGGACGGCCTTCCAACCCTGACCATGGACGTGACCATCCGCGAAAACGAGAAGAACATGCGGAAGGACATGCAGGTCGCCGCCATGGAAATGATGGAAACGGCGGGCTTCAAGAATGTGCGCGGTTACGATCGCCCCTATGCGCCAGGCCTCGGCATCCACGAAATGGGCACTGCGCGCATGGGTCGTGATCCGAAGACATCGGTCCTCAATGGCTGGAACCAGATCCATGGCTGCACCAACGTCTACGTTACAGACGGCGCTGCAATGACGTCTGCGGCGTGTGTGAACCCCTCGCTCACCTACATGGCGCTCACGGCGCGGGCGGCGGATCACGCCGTCAACGCGCTGAAGCGCGGCGAACTCTAGGACGGAGACCGAACATGATGGACCGTCGCGAACTTCTTCACCGCGCCTCGATGCTGCTGGGCGGCGCGATCTCGACCAGCGCCGCCGCAGGTATTCTCGCCGGATGCGTCGCAACCCCGGAAGCGGGCACCGCGCCCGGGATAGGCCCTGCCGCAAGCTTCTTCACCGACGCCGAAATGACGACAGTCGTGGCGATGGCGAACCAGATCATCCCAAGGACAGAGACGCCCGGTGCGATTGATGTCGGCGTTCCGGGTTTCATCGATCGCATGCTCAGCGGCTACTATCAGGATCGCGAAGGAAGTATCATTCGCGCCGGCCTGCAGCAGGTCGCCGAGGACGCAAAGGCGCTGCGTGGAAAATCGTTTGCGGCGCTGACGAACGATGAGCAGATCGAGCTGATGAGGCGCTACGACAGGGAACAGTTCGACTACACCCGCGCCAATGCCAGCACGTCGAACCCGCCTCCGCATTACTTCAGGCTGATCAAGGAACTGACGATCATCGGCTTCTGCACGTCTGAATCCGGCGCCACCAAGCTGATGAAATACCAGCAGACGCCCGGCCCCTTCCGTGGAGACGTTCCGCTGGCCGAGGTTGGCAAGGCATCCGCACTGTAGCCCCGGATCACTTGAGCCTTAACAGCTCGATCTTCCGGAACTCGATCGGATTGCCTTCGCTCTGCAGCGAGATCGTGCCGCCCTCAAGCTTCAGCTTGCCGCCGACCGCGGCCACCAGCGGCTTGGAGTTGGCCATCCGCCCCTCAGGATCGAGCTGCACGTCTGAATAAACGATGGTCGGCGCACCGTTGACCTTCTGCGTCACCGTGCCGTCAGGCGTAACCTCGACCTCGAACACTGCCCAAACCTCGTTGGGGCCAGATGGCGTCTTTGAGTTGATGCAGTGGGTCGCCTCCAGCTTCCCATCCATCACGACATTGGTGCCGGGCGAGCACATGTTGCCATTGAAGCGCGCCTGTCCCGGCGCCGGCCCCAGAAGCTGCGCCTCGACTGAAACCGGAAAGCTGTCGCCGACAGCCATGCCCTTCGGGTCCTCGCCGAATATCATCACGCCCGAGTTCGCAATCGCCCAGGCCGGCGTGTCCGCCGGATGGTCATTCAGGAAGCGGTATTCCATCCGCAGCCGATAGGGGCCGAAGATCGGCTCCTTGTAGAACAGGTGTCCGAAGCGTTCGGCGAATTGATCATACTTGTCGTAGCTGACAACAATGGCTCCGTCGCGGACACGGAAGGTGTCGCGATAGTTCTCGCCAAGCGGGAAACCGCGAATCTTGGGCGTCCAGCCGTCCAGCGTCTTGCCGTCGAAGAGTAGCTCCCAGTTTTCGCCGCTCTGCGGCATTGCCGTACATGCGCCCGCGCAAAGTGCGATGGTCGCGACGGCAATGCGCTTTGCCCAGCTTTGCATGAAGTCAGCTCCCATTTCCTTACCCCGTTCTGGTGGACAGCGACCGCCGCGCTGGTAACACTCGATCCTAGAACATGAGCCGTGCTGGCGACAGACCGGTCGGGAGGACGATCAGTGATTCAGGTTCGGCTGTTTGTGATGATGCTGCTCCAGCTCGCCATCTGGGGAGCGTATATGCCGAAGCTGTACCCCTACATGGGGCTGCTTGGATTCGAGGCATGGCAGATGTCCCTCGTCGGCAGCGCCTGGGGCATCGCCGCCATAGTTGGCATCTTCTTCTCCAACCAGTTCGCAGACCGCAATTTCTCCGCCGAACGCTTCCTCGCCGCAAGCAACGTCATCGGCGGCGCAGCACTTCTCGGCTGCGCATATTTCACCGAGTTCTGGCCATTCTTCACCTGCTACCTCATCTTCAGCATGGTCTACGTGCCCTCAATGTCGGTCGCCAACGCCATCGCCTTCGCCAACCTGCGCGACCCTGCCGGGCAGTTCGGCGTCGTACGCATGGGCGGCACGATCGGCTGGATCATGGTCAGCTGGCCGTTCTTCTTCCTGCTCTCCGCAAAGGCCGGCGCGGATGAAATCCGCCTGATCTTCGTCGTCGCGGCCATCGTCTCGTTCGCGTTCGCCGCCTACAGTCTGACGCTGCCGCACACGCCGCCCAACCGCTCCGGCGCCGGAACCGACCCGCTGGCATGGCGCAAGGCGATCAAGCTTCTCGGCATCCCCGCCGTGCTTGTCCTCTTCATCGTTACCTTCATCGACAGCACCGTCCACAACGGCTACTTCATGATGGTCGATGACTACCTCACCAAGCGCGTCGGCATCGATGCAAACGTCTCGATGCTGGTGCAAAGCCTCGGTCAGGTCGCCGAGATCATCACCATGTTCGTGCTCGGTTACGTGCTGATCCGTCTCGGCTGGAAAGTCACGATGATCATCGGTGTCCTTGGCCACGCTGCGCGCTTCCTGGCCTTCGCCTACTTTCCTGACAGCATCGCGATGGTCATCGCGGTCCAACTGCTGCACGGCATCTGCTACGCTTTCTTTTTTGCGACCGTCTACATCTTCGTCGATGCCGCGTTCCCGAAGGATGTCCGTTCCAGCGCCCAGGGGCTGTTCAACCTCCTGATCCTCGGCATCGGCGTCGTATCCGCGAACTATCTCTTCGCGCCGCTGATGGCCCAGTGGACCGATCCGACCACCGGGATCATCGACTATCGCACGCTGTTCATGGTCCCTGCCGGCATGGCGTTCGTCGCGGTTCTTCTGCTGGCCGTATTTTTCCGGCCGGCCGAGCGCGGGCCCACAAGCGTTGCAGCCACTTAGATCGAGACACAGTGACAAGACATGGAGCGCAACATGACCAGCCTCTCCCGTCGCAGTTTTGTACAAGCCTTGCTTGCAGCCGGCGCCGCAACGCCCCTTGCCGCCGCCTGCCAGAACTCCCAGGGAACGGCCATGGCTAGCGGCCCTTTTTTCCAGCGCAACGCGGCGCCGATCGGCATCCAGCTTTACACGCTGTCCGACATGCTGGCGAAAGATCTCGAGGGCGCAGTCGCAGCCGTTGGGCGTATCGGGTACAAGACCGTCGAGATCCCGTCCTACATGGGCAAGACGCCAGCTCAACTGCGCGAGTTGTTCTCGCGCAATGGCCTGACCTGCTCCGCCGCGCATATCCAGATGGCGGCGGGAACGGAAGCGGCTCCTGGCCTGCGGGGTGATCTCTCCAGGCTGGCGGCTGACATGCATACGCTGGGCGCGGGTTACATCTACGCGCCATCCATGCCGGCTCCGGCCGACATAGGCCTGACTCCGAACGCAGGCGAAGGATATGCCTTCATCGTGCGCGCGGCCGAGGCGATGGGCGAGGATCGCTGGAAGCGTTTCGCCGACGAGATGTCGGAGATCGGGCGCAAGCTCAACGCAAACGGGATCAAGTTCGGCTATCACAATCACAACTACGAGTTCGTGAAAGTTGGCAACCGGACGGGCTTCGACATCCTCGTCGAAGAGAGCGATCCGGCTCACGTTTCGTTTGAACTCGATGTCGGCTGGGCCGCGGCAGCGGGGCATGACATTCCGGCGCTGTTTGCGAAGCATTCGGGCCGGTACACCGGCATGCATATCAAGGACATCAAGGCGACAACGGCTCCGAACATCGCGCTGAAGATGGACCCGACCGAGGTGGGATCGGGCAAGCTGGACTGGAAAACGATCCTGCCGGCTGCCCACAAGGCTGGCGTCCGGAACTTCTTCCTTGAGCAGGAGCCGCCTTTTGTCTTGTCCCGGCTGGAAGCGGCGGAGATAGGGTATAAGTACCTCAGCACAGTGGAAGCCTGAGGACGACCAATGAAGACCATGAAGGGACCCGGCATCTTCCTCGCGCAATTCGTGGGGCCCGATGCGCCGTTCAACTCCCTGCCTGCCATTGCAAAATGGGCGAAGGACAAGGGCTTTGTCGGCGTCCAGATTCCAACTGGCGAGGCTTCGCTGTTCGATCTTCGCAAGGCGGCGGAGAGTGACGCTTATTGTGACGAGATTACTGGCATCCTGAAGGATGCCGGGATCGTCATCACCGAACTATCGACACACCTGCAGGGACAGCTCGTCGCCGTGCATCCGGCGTATGACACACTGTTCGACGCCTTTGCACCCGAGCAAGTACGGGGCAATCCGAAGGCTCGGCAGGAATGGGCCGTCGAGCAGGTGAAGCTCGCCGCCAAGGCTTCGCGCCGACTGGGCCTCGATGCCAGCGTGACGTTTTCCGGCTCACTGGCATGGCCTTACTTCTTCCCCTGGCCGCAAAGACCGCCGGGTCTTTTCGAAACGGCGTTCGAGGAACTCGCGAAACGCTGGAAGCCCATCCTTGACGCCTACGAGGATGCGGGCGTCGACCTCTGCTACGAAATCCATCCGAGCGAGGACTTGTTCGACGGTACGACGTTCGAGATGTTTCTTGATCGCGTGAAGGGCCACAAGCGTGCGAACATCCTGTTTGACCCGAGCCACTTCGTACTGCAGCAGCTGAACTATCTCGAATACATCGACCTGTATCACGAGCGGATCAAGATGTTCCACGTCAAGGACGCGGAGTTCAATCCGACCGGACGACAAGGCGTGTACTCCGGGTACGCGCCGTGGCTTGAGCGGGCGGGACGGTTCCGGTCAGTTGGCGATGGGCAGGTGGATTTCAAAGGCATCTTCTCGAAGCTCGCTGGCTATGACTACGAAGGCTGGGCGGTGCTGGAATGGGAATGCTGCATCAAGCATCCAGAGGATGGCGCGCGTGAAGGCGCGGCCTTCATTCGCGACCACATCATCCGCGTGACGCCACGTGCGTTCGATGACTTCGCGGCTAGCGGGACGGATGAGAAAGCCAACCGCCGCCTGCTGGGGCTGGACCGTTGAGGCGGCTGCGCCTTGGCATGGTCGGCGGCGGCGAAGGCGCGTTCATCGGCGGCGTTCACCGGATGGCGGCGCGGCTGGATGGGCACTGGGATCTGGTTGCCGGAAACTTTCAGTCTGATCCGGAAAAGTCCGTCGCGTTTGGTAAGGCGCAGGGGATTGAGACTGATCGCGCCTATCCGGACTTCCGCACAATGGCAGCGAGCGAGGCGAAGCGGGCGGACCGGATCGATGCGGTGGCGATCGTGACGCCGAACTCGACCCATCATGCCATTGCGCGTGCATTTCTCGACGTGGGCATTCCGGTCATCTGCGACAAGCCGATGACCATTACGCGCAAGCACGCAGAGGATCTTGCTGACGTCGTGGCGAAGACGGGCCTGCCCTTCATCCTGACTCACAACTATTCCGGCTATCCGATGATGCGGCAGGCCCGCGAGATGGTGACGAGCGGCGGGCTTGGGGCGGTTCGGATTGTGCAGGTTGAGTATGCGCAGGACTGGCTGGCGACAGAGTTGCCGGGAAACAAGCAGGCGGACTGGCGTTCAGACCCTGCCAAAGCGGGCCCGGGCGGCGCTCTTGGTGATATCGCCACGCACGCATTCCAGTTGCTGGAGTTCGTGACGGGACTGCAGGTTCAGACAATGGCGGCGGAGCTTTCGGCGTTCGTGCCCGGCCGTAGGGTGGACGACAATGTGAACATCATGCTGCGCTTCGGGACAGAGGCGCGTGGCATGCTGTGGGCGAGCCAGGTGGCGACGGGTTCCGTGAACGGGCTGAAGTTGCGCGTGTTTGGTGACAAGGGCGGGATCGAGTGGGCGCAGGAAACACCGGAAACGCTGCTGTTCACGCCACTGGGTGAGCAACAGAGAGTCATACGGCGTGGAGGCGCTGGCGTTTCTGTATCGGCGACCTATGCGAGCCGTGTGCCGGGTGGGCATCCCGAAGGCTATCTTGAAGGCTTTGCCCAGATCTATGCTGACGCGGCTGAACTGGTGCGCGCACATCAGGAGGGACGCGAGGCGAATGCCTTTGCAAAGCTGGCGCCCGGCGTGGGCGACGGCGTTCGCGGCGTGAAGTTCATCGAGGCGGCAGTCGCTTCAAGCAAGAACAATGGCGCGTGGACCGCGCTGGAGTGAAGGAGAGACAAATGCGGATGGTGGCGGGACTCTCAATTATTGCGGTCATGCTGGCGGCGTGCGGCGAACCGGCGCCTGCGACGCAGACCGACACACCCTTGCCGCCGCCACCCGCTGGCGCAGCGCCTCCGGCGGACCAACCTGGAGCCGCCATGCTGACGCCAGAAGAGACCGCCGCTGGCTGGAAGCTGCTCTTCAACGGCACGGACCTTTCAGGCTGGAAGGGGTACAAAAAAGATGCGCCCGGAGCGGGCTGGGCGGTCGAGGATGGCACGCTGGCACTGACCGCTGGCGGCGCTGGCGACCTGATGACGGTGGAGGAGTTCGGGCCGTTCGAGTTGTCGCTGGAGTGGAAGATTTCGCCGAATGGAAACAGCGGCATCATCTACCTGATCAAGGAAGATCCGGCGGCCGAGAACACCTACAATACCGGGCCTGAGATGCAGGTGCTCGATGATGATGGCCATCCCGACGGGAAGATTCCGTCCCACCGCGCAGGCGCGCTCTACGATTTTGTCGTGCCGCCGGCGGGCGCCGTGAAGCCTGTGGGTGAATGGAACGAGGCCGTGGTTCGCTTCACCGGATCTGAAATCGAACATTGGCTGAATGGCACGCTGGTGTCGGAGTCCAGCTATGGCGACGATGCATGGAAGGCGAAGGTCGCAGCCACCAAGTTCAAGCAGTGGCCACTCTTCGGTACATTCTCCAGCGGGCACATCGCGCTACAGGACCATGGCGACAAGGTCTGGTATCGCAACATCAAGATCCGCCCGCTCTAGTTTCGGACCGGCGATCTCCCGCCTGGCAGGCGGCGCGTCAGCGGCGCGCGGCGTCCCTTCAACACAATGATTGCTGCCTTGCAGCGACTGCCGGGCGGGAACCCGGCGGTCCTTCTGTTTAGGCTGGCGTGTATTTTAGGCCCATGGCTTCGATGATGCCCTTGATGTGAGCGGCGGCTTCTGGCGTCGGGCCCGGATAGTCTCCGGTTCCGGGCTGGTTGCCGATGTAGCCGATGTCGGCCCAGCCCTCGCGCGTGGTGTAATAGGCGCCGAGGGTGAGGCTGCGGGCGCGGCCGAAGAATTCGGCGGGCTTTTCGAGGCCTGCCTTCACCTTATCCTTGAAGGCGATGTCATCGAGGATGAGTTTCTGCGCGCTGGCTTCGGCGCGGATAAATGGCACGCCGTTGCGGACTTTCGATTCCTCATCGAGCCAGGCGAGGCCGTTGACGATGAGGACGCGATCCTTGTGCTGGTCAGGATAGGGGGCGCTGACCCACTCGTTGATGAAAGCGGGAACACCAACTTTCGAGGGCGCGGGGTTATCGCCTTCCGCAGGAAGAATGAGATCGACGAGATCGGTTGCGATTTCGAGCTCCGCGGCGGTGAGCGTCAGCGGCCATGGTACGCTGGGATTGATGAGATCCGGGTCCTTGCCAACGCCCGTCGCCTTGATGGCTTCGAGTTCGGCCCAGCTGAGGCCCTTGGCGCCATCGCCGCACGCGGCGAGCTGGCCCACGGCCAAGGCGCCCATCAGCCATTTGAGGGTGACGCGGCGGTCGATCGTGACGAGCGTTTTCATATCGGTCATGTCTCCCTCCTCCCTTAAAGCTCGCCCGTACGCAGGCGCGTGACGATGTTGTCGGACGAGCGCATGGCGAGAGCCATGATGGTGATCGTGGGGTTCTTGTGGGCCTTGGAGGCAAAGACGGAGCCGTCTGTGATGTAGAGATTATCCACGTCCCACGTCTTGCCGAACTGGTTGGTGACGCTGGACCTTGCATCGGCGCCCATCCGGGCCGTGCCCACTTCGTGGATGATTTCGCCGCCTTTCGAGATGGCTTTGGACGGATCGAGCGGCTCGGAGACGAGCGTGCCGCCGAGCTTGTCGATCAGCTCCTTCATCGACTTCTGGAAGTGCGTCACCTGCTTCAGCTCGTGATCGGACCAGGCGAAGTTGAACTTCAACACAGGGATGCCAAAGCGATCTTTCGTGTTGGTGTCGATAGAGCAGAAGCTGTTGGCGTTGGGGATCATCTCGCCGCGTTGCGTGAAGCCGATGCGGGAGCCGTAGCGGCGTTTGACGTCTGCACGGAGGGATGAGCCATAGCCATCGAGACCGCCGCCGACACCCATGCCGGGGTCGCCGAAGGAGCCGCCTATTTCGACATGGTAACCACGGGGCGTATCGACCTCGCCGCTCTGGATACGCTTGTAATCCCAGAACGGGATATAGGCGTGGAGACCCATAGCCCCGTCTTCATTGTAGCGCGGGCGACCTTCGAGCTGTGGGAAGTAAGCAGAGACGGAGGAGCCGACGGTATCCATAAGATTGCGGCCGACTTGTCCGCTGGAGTTGGCGAGGCCTTCGGACCGGCCGGCGACCTGCGAGTTGAGCAGGATCCGGGCGGTCTCGCCCGTGGAGGCGGCCAGTACCACAACACGGCCCTTCGCTTCCTTGTGAGCGCCGGTGGCCTTGTCGATGTAGCGGACGCCAGTGGCCTTGCCGTTCGCATCGAGCAACACTTCGTAGACCATGGCACCGGTAGCGATGGTGAGCTTGCCAGTCGCCTGAGCCCACGGGATGAAGGACGTGGTGGTCTGGAAGGCGGCGCCGATGGAGCAGCCACGGCCGCAGGCAGAAGCCCAGTAGCAGGGCGAGCGTTCGTCGATCTTCTTGGTGAGGATGGCGCGGCGGGCCGCGACGACGGGAATGTTCAGCGCATCGCCGCCGGCCTTCAGGAACGTTTCCCAGACGCGGAACTTCGGCGGCGGCTGGAGCACGCCGGGGCCGGAGTTGGGATGGTTTTCGAGGCCATCATTGGAGCCGTAGACGCCGACAAGTTTTTCGGTGCGGTCATACCAGGGAGCCATGTCTTCATAGGTGACAGGCCAGTCTTCGCCGAGGCCGTCGCGCGTCTTGGGCTTGAAATCGTATTCGCCCATGCGGAAGGAATTTCGCGCCCAATGGTTGGTTCGGCCGCCGAGCATGCGGGAGCGCCACCACATGAACTCCGAGCCTTCGGCCATTGTGTAGGGCTCGCCGGGCATGTTCCAACCGCCATCGACGGTGGCGTCATAGAAGCCAAACTCCTTGTCCGGCGTGCCGACGCCGCGCAGGGGCGCATCCATCGCCATGTTGAGCATCGGGGATTCGTCGGGGCTGTAGTTCCTGCCCGCTTCGAGCATCAGGACGCTCGCGCCGGCTTTGGCGAGCATCCAGGCGGCCATCGCGCCGCCCGCGCCGGAGCCAACGACGACGGCATCGTGCGGATCGTCTGGTGTCATGGTGCGGCTCCCCTGAGTGCGGCCATTTTTGGCCTGCATTCGGGGCGAGACTAGCGCGTGTGTGGGGGATGTCGACTGGGGAAGGATTGCTGTGCGCGAAGCCCGAAGTGCGCAGCGCCGGAATGACAGTTCAAGAATGACCCGCTACAAACCGGGCATGACACAGACACGCACGCTGATCGCTTTCAACACCGCAACCGCGAGCGAGAACAAGATCCATGACGACAGCGTAGCCAGCCGGTTCGGGTTTACTGGTGGGCTGGTGCCGGGCGTGGATGTGTTCGCCTACCTCGCGCACGCGCCGATGGCGGCCTGGGGAATGGACTGGCTCCGCGGGGGCGCGATGCGGGCACGGTTCTACAAGCCGGTGTACGATGGCGAACCGACGACGGTGACGTCTGTGGCGGAGGGGGATGGGCTGACGCTCACATGCTCGGCGCGCGGGGAGATGTGCGCGACGGGGTCAGCCGGGAGAAAGGGCGCAGCCGCGCCCATCGAGCTTTTGGGTTTGGGGGTGATGCCGGAGATGGATACCCGACCACGGGCATCGATGGAGAGCCTGAAGGTTGGCGCGACGCTGGGGACGTTGCGCGAGGTCTATCGGCGCGAGGCCGGGCTGGAGCACATCGAGGCGGTGCGGGATGACGCTGCGCTTTACGAGGATGGAGGCGTGGCGAATGCGGCGTGGCTGCTGCGGCGGGCTAACTATGTGCTCGCGGAGAATGTCATGCTGGGGCCGTGGATCCATGTCGAGAGCGCGATCAACATGCACTCGCTCCTCCGCGACGGGGAAGAGCTGGAGGTGCGGGCGGTGGTGGCGGACAATGTGGACGCCAAAGGGCACCTGATGGTGGTGCTGGACGTGCAGATGTTGTCTGCGGCGCGGCATGTGATGAGCTGCCGACACTGGGCGATCTATGAGCCGCGGCAGGTGCGCGAGGCGCGCTGAGCACGCCTCGCTGATGTCTGACTAGAATGTCGCGTAGCCGCGCGAGGTGATGTAGCTGCGCAGTTCGGCGATGCGGGTTTCGGGGTTCGGGTGCGTGGACATCCACTCGGTAGGACGATCGCTGGAGGCGGCTCCCATCTTTTCCCAGAGACGGACGGCCTGTTTCACGTCGTAGCCCGTCTGGTGCATGTAATCGACGCCGAGCTTGTCGGCTTCAAGTTCGTTGTTGCGGCTGAACGGCAGGAGGATGCCGACCGTGGCGCCCGCGCCGAGGACGCCGATCGCCATTTCCTGCTGGTCGCGCGGGAGACCGCCGAGCGCCGCGCCGCCAAGGGCGACACCGAGCGATGCGGCGGACTGCTGACCGGCGCGGAGGGCGGCGTGGCGGGCGACGACGTGACCGGCCTCGTGACCCATGACAGCAGCGATCTGTGCGTCGTTGTCCACGAAATCGATCAGACCCTTGTAGAAACCGACCTTGCCGCCCGGCAGCACGAAGGCGTTGAGCTCTTTCGAGTCGAACACCACGAATTCCCACGCGGCGTTCTGCACCGGAGCGACGGCGGAAATCTTGCGGCCAACGGCCTGGAGACGCGCGTTGGCGTTGGCGTCGCGCGAGATGGGCGTTTCCTTCTTGGTCTGTTCCCACGCCTCGGCCGCGAGCGGGACGAGATCGGAGTCCGAAGGAGCGAGAAATTCGCCGACGCTGGAGCAGCCGACAGCCGTGCCGGCGCCGCCCAGCACCATCGTGCCGGCGATGAGACGCTTCAGGATATCGCGGCGCGGCATGCCTTCGAGGGACACGATCTGCGGTTTCGCTACGTTATGGTTCTCGCACATGAAAGCGGTCCTCCGGGGGAATCTGATGGCTAACATAGACCGTGCCGGAGCATAGGCAAAAGCCCCGGCTCACAGGCGATTTGCAGGCAATTCAGATGACGCTGTCGCGACGGAGGGCTTCTATCGCGGTGGAATCGAGGCCG
>JAVBYB010000541.1 GCA_030824255.1 bacterium | reverse complement strand
TCTTTCGCCTTGCCTTCGACCGACACGATATACTGTGCCGTGCACGAGCCATTGGCCTTCAGGGTGGCGTTGCCTTCCTGCATTGCCGCCACGTTGAACTGGTTAAGCTGTTTCGCCTGCCTGTCGGGCAGATCCGTCTTCTGGGCAAACGCCGGGGCCGCGAGGGCCATCGCGGCGGCGACCGCACACATCCACTTCAGCATCTCATCCTCCGATGGGCGCCGCCCCTTCCAGGATCAGGATCGGCTGCCTCCAGACCGGAATATACCCGCGTCGCGGCCGCGTCGAAGGGGAAAAAGGCGCCTTCCGTGGTCGGCTTTACAGAGGGCGACATCCTCACGCGACCGTGAGAATCGGCGCGCTGATGCCCAAAGGCCACAGGTTCCCCCTCCTTTCCAGTCTCTTGTGCATGTGCGAATAGCCATGGCTCGCGAAAGGGGGATCGCGTGCTAGCGTAAGCGATCACAACAGACGGGCTCGAACCGCATGACCAGCATTCGCACAATCGGCGTTATCGGCGCAGGCCAGATGGGCAACGGCATTGCGCACGTTTGCGCTCTGGCGGGGTTCGATGTCCTGCTGAACGATGTGTCGCCCGATCGCGTCGAAGCGGGCATCAAGACAATCGCGCGCAACATGGAGCGCCAGGTTCATCGCCAGATGATCACGCCGGAAGCACGCGACGCCGCGCTGCGCCGCCTGAAGCCGGCCCTCACACTCAAGGAATTCGCCGACGTCGATTTCGCCATCGAGGCCGCAACCGAGAAAGAGCCGGTCAAGCGCGCCATCTTCGATGCGGTGTGTCCGATGATGCGCAAGGATGCGATCGTCGCCACCAACACCTCGTCGATCTCGATCACGCGCCTTGGCGCCTCGACCGACCGGCCGGAGCGTTTCATCGGCCTGCACTTCATGAACCCCGTCCCGCTGATGAAGCTGGTCGAGGTGATCCGCGGCCTCGCGACCGACCAGCAGACCTATGACGCCGCCGTCCACATCGTGGAGCGTCTCGGCAAGCATGTGACGAATGCCGAAGACTTCCCGGCCTTCATCGTCAACCGCGTGCTGATGCCGATGATCAACGAGGCGGTCTACACGCTGTATGAAGGCGTCGGCACAGTGGAATCGATCGACACCGCGATGAAGCTCGGCGCCAACCATCCGATGGGCCCGCTGGAGCTGGCGGACTTCATCGGCCTCGATACGTGCCTCTCCATCATGCAGGTCCTGCACGATGGTCTGGCCGACACGAAGTATCGCCCCTGCCCGCTGCTGGTGAAGTATGTCGAGGCCGGCTGGGTCGGCAAGAAAGCCGGACGCGGCTTCTACGACTATCGCGGCGAAGTGCCGGTTCCTACCCGATAAGAAGAAGGCCGGGTCCGGCCCGGAGCGAACAAGCACATGGCCGTCGTCCTGATCACTGGCGCCAACCGTGGCATCGGCCTTGCGCTGGTGAAGGCGTATGCCGGGCGGCGAGACAAGGTGTTCGCCGCGATACGCGCCACGTCCGAGCGCGCCGAGCTGGACGAGCTCGTGAAGGCCGCGCCGAAATGGATCGAAGTCATCGAGATGGACGTCGCGGATGCAGCCGAGATCGGTCGCGTGCGGCGCAGGCTGGAAGCTGAACCGATCGACGTGCTGATCAACAATGCCGGCGTCGGCGGGCCTGATCGCCAGACAGCGACCGACATGGATTTCGACGGCCTGATCGAGACGCTGAACATCAACACCATCGCGCCGCTGCGCGTCGCCAACGCTTTCCTGCCGAATGTGAAGGCTGCGAAGGGCAAGATCATCACGCTGTCGAGCCAGATGGGACAGGTGCAGTCCGCCTCATCGGATTCGCTCGCCTACCGCGTCTCGAAAGCGGCGGTGAACAAGCTGATGCGCGGCCTTGCGTCCGAGCTGAAGCCGCAGGGCATTCCGGTTCTCATTGTTCATCCCGGCTGGGTGAAAACGGACATGGGCGGCGATGGCGCCCAGCTGACGGCGGAACAGAGCGCCGCCCAGCTCCAGAAGCTGATCGACAAGCTCGACATCGCCTCCACGGGCAAATTCCTCGCGTGGAACGGCAAGGAGCTTGCGTGGTAGGCGCATCGCCGCCGCCCGCATCAAGCGCGCGGTGGCGGTTCGGGTTTTACTGGGTCTATGTCGGCCTTCTTTCCATTGTCTCCATCTTCTTCCTCGCAGTCGCCTCGCCGATCATCCGGCCGACCCTGCCGACCAATCCTGCACACCTGCTGTTCTGCATCTTCGCCGGCATCGCCATAGCAGATGCCGCAGCCCACGCGCTCGCAGACATTGCCGGCATCTGGAAGCCGCACGACCTTGGCGGCGCGGCCGCGCCGCGCAAGAAGTTCAACGCGCGCCGCTTTCTGTTCGCCGATATCCGCGACCTGCTCTCGCACCTGACGGCAGTGCCGCTCGTGGCGCTGATGGCATGGTCCTACACGCTGCTGCCGGCTTACATCGAGAACCGGCTGTTCGGCGCTGATGCCGGCCAGGGCTTCGTCTTCTGGAACTTCATGTCGCAGAGCGTGATGGGCGGGCTCGATGTCTTCGCCTTCTTCCTCAGCCAGGAAGCAAAGACGACGCTGCAGCAATCGCTGTCGCTCGCTGAGCTGCAGCCGAAATCCTTCGAGGCCGGGATGATCCTCGCCGGGCTGAAGCTCTACGGCCTGCTGATCTTCGTCGCCACGCTTCGCCTCATCGGCGCACCCGTCGTGCTGGTGCGTACATGGATACAGAGCCGCACCAAGCGAAAGCGGAAGGGGAAGTAGCCGCTAGTTCAGATCCCGCATCGCCGCCGTCATCGTCGGCCCGATCTCGTCGTGCAACACAAGGTCGGCGATGTCGTCCAGCGGCGTCTCATCCCGGTTCACGATCACCAGTTTCGCGCCATACTGCTTGGCCCGCGCGGGGAACAGCGCTGCCGGCGTCACCACCAGCGACGATCCCAGAACCAGAAACAGGTCGCATAGCTGCGTCTCCGCTTCGGCCTGCAGCATAGGCTCTTCCGGCATCTGCTGACCAAAAGAGATGGTGGCGGTCTTCACGAGGTCGCCGCATTCACGGCACACCGGTATCTCACCGCGATCCACGAAGACCGGCCGCAAGTCTTCCAGCTCATGCCGCACGCCACATGCGAGGCAGGTCGCATAGCTTGCATTGCCGTGCAGCTCGATAACCTTGCTGTCCGGCACGCCGGACGCCTGATGGAGGTTGTCCACGTTCTGCGTGATGACCGAAGACACACGCCCGCTGTGCACCAGCCGCGCCACGGCGAAATGCCCCGCATTCGGCTCTTTACCCACCCAGCCCGCAGCGCCGGAAAACACGCGCGTCCAGGCCTCGCGCCGCCTCGCCTCCGATCCGACGAATTCCTGAAAATAGATCGGCTTCATCTTCGACCACACCCCGCCGGGCGAGCGGAAATCCGGAATGCCGCTTTCGGTCGAGACGCCCGCGCCCGTGAACACCACCACGCGCGAAGCGGCCCTCAGATGCTCTGCAAGTATGTCTGCTGATCGCGTCATCCCGACAACATGCGCAATCAGCACGGAGTTACAAGCGCGACGCCCCTGACGTCATCACCGCAGCCTGCTCATCTCCGCCGGCAGCGAGGTGACCAGAATCCCCCACAAAGTCAGGGAGTCAGACGTAACGAACATTTCGATTCGCCTTGCCCCACTCACCTGTGCAAAAATCAGCCGCGCGGACTGGCGGATGACACGCTGGCTGCGGGGCTGGCACAGTGGGGTGTGATGAACTTCCGCGATCTCCTGGACAACGACCAGCTCATTCTGGTCGCCTGCCATGACTGCGGCGGGAAGACGCCGATCGATCCCGCGCCGATCGCGCTGGATCTCGGGGTCGCCACCAATGTCGCAGTGTTGAAGCCCGGCCTTCACTGCCCTGTCTGCGGCTCCGCCGATCTCACGCTCGGCGTGTTCTCCCCGCTCACGCGCGACAACACGATCGAGCTGGCCTGAGCTATCTTGCCCTCGCCCCTGCGCCGGGCCTATCCCTGACCCTGTCCGAAGGCGCGGCTCAGGAGATATGCATGTCTGACGTTCTGGAAACGATTGAAGACGGCGTCGCCGTTCTCACGCTCAACCGTCCGCAGGCGCGCAATGCGCTGTCCCAGCCGATGCTCGCGGGCCTGCTTGAAGCCCTGCCGCGTCTCTCTGCCGATCCCAATGTCGGCGCGATCATCATCACGGGCGCAGGCGGCGCCTTCTGTGCTGGCGGCGACGTCAAGGGCTTTGCCGCCACCGAAGGCGGCGCGAACCATGGCCGCTCGCCCGAACAGGCAGCCTTCTCGCTGCGCCAGAGCATGGAAGTCTCGCGCTGGCTTCACGACATGCCGAAGATCACCATCGCGGCCATACCGGGCGCCGCCGCTGGCGCCGGTCTCTCCATCGCGCTGGCCTGCGATTTCCGCATTGCCGCGAAGGGCGCGAAGATCACCACGGCCTTCGCCAAGGTCGGACTCTCGGGCGATTTCGGCGGCACGTATTTCCTTTCGCAGCTTGTCGGCGTCGCCAAGGCGAAGGAGCTTTATCTTCTCTCCGACGTCATCCTCGCCGAAGAGGCCGAGCGTCTCGGCATCGTCAACCGTACGGTGGAAGCTGCTGATCTCCCGGCTGAAGCCATGGCCCTCGCCCAGCGTTTCGCCAAAGGTCCGCGCATCACGCTCGGCCTGATGAAGAAGAACCTCAACACAGCTGAACGCGGCGACCTCGCGCTTTCCTTCGACACGGAAGCCCTCAACCACTCGCGCACCGCCCAGACAGAAGATCACGCCGAAGCGGCAAAGGCTTTCGTCGAAAAACGCACGCCGGTCTTCAAGGGACGGTAAGGCGCGGACGTGACAGCCGCGCTCGAAACCTTCGGCCTTGGCAAGTCCTACGGACGGGGCGGCCGCGCCGTCTCTGCGCTCGGCGCACTGGACCTGTCAGTGCCGAAGGGTCTCGTCTACGGCGTTCTCGGCCCCAACGGCGCAGGCAAGTCCACCCTGCTGCGCCTCGTGCTCGGACTGGTGAAGCCCAGCCGGGGCGGTTTCCGCCTGCTCGGGGAAAGCAGCATCGACGCCCGTGTCCTGCGCCGCATCGGGGCGATGATCGAGGCGCCGTCGCTTTATCCCTTCCTCACCGCACGCGAGACCTTGCGCGCCCTGGCGCATCTCTCTGGCCTCAACGATCCTGCCCGCGAGGAAGCTGTGCTGGAGCGCGTGGGCCTGTCCGAAGCTGCACATCGCAGGGTTCGCACCTATTCCATGGGAATGAAGCAACGCCTCGCGCTTGGCGCCGCCCTTCTCGCGCGCCCGGAACTCCTCATCCTGGATGAGCCCACCAACGGGCTGGATCCGCCGGGCATTCAGGAGATGCGGGTACTGGTGCGTGAGCTGGTGGAAAAGGAAGGCGTCACGATCATCCTGTCGAGCCACTTGCTGGATGAGGTGCAGAAGGTCTGCGATCGCGTCGCCATCATCAATCGCGGCGAGCTTGTTTCGGAAGGCCGGGTATCGGACCTCATCTCTGGGCAGGGCGGCTTCTTCATCCGTGCTGCGCCGCGAGAGAAGGCGCTCGCCATTCTCGGCGCACGCGCGCGCCCGCAGGATGACGGACTTGTCGTCGATATCCCACCGGATGCCGCCCCTGCCCTTATCCGCGAACTCGTCGGCGCCAACATTGATGTGTTCGAAGCCCGCTGGCTCACGCAATCGCTTGAGCGAGTCTTCCTCTCATCCATGGATCAAAGCCAATGATCCTCGATGCGCTCAAGACAGAGCTCTACAAGCTCTCACGCAATCGCTGGTCCGCGTTCTGGGCCTTCGGGTTCATGCCTCTTTTCGCGCTTGGCAGCGGTCTGGTGGAGCAATTCTTCACGCATCTCTATCTCGGCGACATCATCCCTTATGCCGCCCCGCTACAGGACAGCCTGGGCGGCCTGGCCACCCTATCGACCTCCATCTTCCAGCTCTGCGCAATTGCAGGCGCCGCCATCATCTTCGGCGGCGAATATCGCTGGGAGACCTGGCGCGCCACACTGACGCGCAATGATCGCATACCGGTGATGCTGGCCAAGCTTATGGCCTTTGCCATTGCCGTCTCCGTTTCGGTGATCCTGTGCAGCCTCGCGCGTTTCATCGTCGGCCTCGTCGACATGAGCCTCACGGGCGAAGCGCGCTGGCCGTCCGTCGGCGCAGGCGACATAGCCCTCGCCCATCTCATCGCCTTCACCGCCACCCTGGCGCAGGTGATGGTCACGGCCAGCTTCGTGATGCTGGTCGCCGTGCTTTCGCGCGCCATGACGGCGGCCATCGTCGCAGCCCTGCTCACGCTCGTCGCCATCGAGATCGCGTCCATTCGCGGCAATGGGGGCGGCGATCCGGTCTGGGCCCTGTTCCCTAACCTTGCCGGCGCCGGCATCCGCCAGTCCGGCGAGCGGATGATGGGCGAGGTCGACACTCTGCTACACGGGTTCGCCCTGCCCGGCGCAGGTGCGCTCATCCTGTGGTTCGCAGCTTTCACGACAGTCGCGCTGGTGCTTTTCACGCGGCAGGACCTGTCGAAGGAATAGGGGCGCCTTTGCTGGTGGCGAACGCCGCCTCATCGCGCTATGCGAAGCGAAAACCAACCGGTTCTACAGGAGACGAGAATGTCCAGGCATCTGGCTTGCCTCTGCGGGTTCATTCTTGCGGTGACGATGGCCGCCCCCGCCTCGGCGCAGATCATTCTCGGCGGCGACACCGTGACGACGTCCACCGGCGAGGCAGCACCCCTGCCGCTCACCTTCCCGCTCAATCCTGACGCTGCCGGATACAGGAAGGTCACGGTTGCTGCGCCCGCCTTCTCCGGCGCAACCGAAGCGGAGATCGACATTGCCGCCAAGATCGCCGGCGTGATCCAGACCGATTTTGCATCTGTCGGTGTGTTCGGCGCGCCTGACGCCACAATCATCTCCACCTTCCGCACCGATATCGGCGCAGTGCCGATCTGGTCGGAGTGGGCGAGCATCAGCACGGGCGCCGTCCTGCTTGGCAAGGCCGTGCTCGGCGACGACAACACGGTCAGTGTCCAGTTCCGTCTCTACGATGTCCTCGCGCGCAAGCAGATCATCGGCACTCAATACCGGATGCCGGCGGATCAGTGGCGTCGCGCGGCGCACAAGGTGGCCGACGATGTGATTGTCGCGCTCATCGGCGGCAAGGGCGGCTTTGACAGCCGCATCGTCTATGCGGCGGAATCCGGCGGCAAGACGCGCCTCGGCATCATGGACCAGGACGGCGCGAACGCGGGAAGCCTGATCGAGAGCGTGCAGGCGCTTGAGTCGCCGCGCTTCTCCCCGGCATCGCAGACCATCGTCTATTCCGCCGACGCACCCATTCCCGGCAAGGGAAATCAGGCCCAGCGCACCACCATCACCTACGACATGCAGGCCGGCACGCGCGCGCCATTGACCACCGGCGCACAGGCGAACGCCGATGCGCGCTATTCGCCTGACGGCGTCTCGCTGATCTACAGCCGCAAGGCCGGCGCCAACACCGATGTGTACCTGATGGCGCTGCCCACCCGCAAAGAGACGAAGCTCACCGACGACAAAGCCCTCGACAGCGAGCCGGCCCTGTCGCCCGATGGCAAGCAGTATGTGTTCGTCTCCGAACGCGCCGGCGCGAGCCAGCTGTTCCTAGCGAATGTCGACGGCTCCGTCCTGCGCTGCGCCGATGGCGCGGACGCCAAGGCATGCCAGATCACGAAGGACGGCGGCGGCTACGCCACCCCGGTCTGGTCTCCCAATGGCGGGTTGATCGCGTTCACGCGGCGCACGGGCGCACAGTCCGCCCTCCACGTGGTGCGGCCTGACGGTTCGGAGGCGCGCGCGATCACGACGCCGGCGCGCGATACGCTGGATCTGCATCCCGCCTGGTCGCCCGAAGGCCGCCGCCTCGCCTTCTCACGCCTGGTCGGTCAGCGCTCGCACATCGCCGTCGTCAGCCTCGCTGGCGGCGAGCCTGTACGCCTCGACACGCAAGGCGACGCCTACGAACCCGACTGGGGTCCGAAGCTGCCGTAGACGATCAGACACGACAGACACGCTGAGCCGCTTTGCAAAAGCGTTATTCGCGATCGACGATAGCGGCGAGTTGTTCGCGTGTGCGCGCTCTGCGAACGGCTCGCAACAATATCTATCTGCCTGATTTCAAAGCAGCTTGCTCGCGCAAGCGTGTAGTTCTTCGCTGCGGGAAACATCCGCGATTTCCCCCGCCGTGATTGGCGTTCACCAACTCCCGCGATATGCAGTCACACCAAGAGCGTGCAGTCCTCGCGGAGTGTACGTGCGTCGCGGGTTATAAAATTGGGCGGAGGAGCCGGGACCGCATCCCGGAACACGCCCGCGGAGCTCCATAATGGCAACCTACACTCTCAACGTGAACGGAAAGACCGAGACGGTCGAAGCAGATGGCGCAATGCCGCTGCTCTGGGTCCTCCGGGACAAGCTTGATCTCAAAGGCACCAAGTTCGGCTGCGGCGTTGCAAGCTGCGGCGCCTGCACGGTGCATCTCGATGGCAAGGTCGCCCGTGCGTGCGTGACGCCGGTGTCGGCTGTCGGCGCACAGCGCGTGACGACGATCGAGGCCATCGGCCAGTCGAAAGTCGGCCAGGCGGTCCAGAAAGCCTGGCTCGATGTGGACGTCATGCAGTGCGGCTACTGCCAGGCAGGCCAGGTTATGGCCGCCACGGCGCTGATCGCCGCCAACCCGGCGCCCAGCGACAAGGACATCGATACGGCGATGCAGGGAAATGCCTGCCGCTGCGGCACCTACGTGCGCATCCGCGAGGCCATCAAGACGGCCGCGGGCGTCGACAAAAAAGACTCGCGGGAGGTCTGAACCATGGCTGACGGCAACATCGTTACCTCACGCCGCTTCTTCCTGTTCGCCTCGGCGGCAGGCGGCGGCCTTCTCCTCGCAGGCTGCGTCACCCCGCCGGACACGACGGACGGCGCCCCCGCGGTCGCAGCTGAGCCCGCGAAACCCGCCGCTCCGCCGATCAACATGGACCACTACGTGGCCATCGCCCCGGACGGCACGATCCGCCTGATGGCGAAGAACCCGGAAGTCGGCCAGGGCATCAAGACGATGCTCCCCATGCTGATCGCCGAGGAACTCGACGCTGACTGGTCCAAGGTCGTGATCGAGCAGGCTGACGCGGACGCCAAATACGGCAACCAGATCGCTGGCGGCTCGTTCGCCACGCCGAACCACTGGGTTCCGCAGCGCCAGGTGGGCGCCGCTGCCCGCCTCATGCTGATCCAGGCTGCCGCCGCGCGCCTCAACAAGCCGGTGGAAGAGTTCACCACCGAGCCGTCGATGGTGGTCCACGCCGCCTCGAACACGAAGATCCCCTATGGCGACCTCGTGGCCGACGCCGCCAAGCTGACGCCGCCGGAAGTCGCCTCGCTGAAAATGAAGGACCCGAAGGACTACCGCATCATCGGCAAGCCCATGCGCAACTGGGATTCGCCGAAGATCGTCCGCGGCGAGCCCATCTTCGGCATCGATACGGTCGTCCCCGGCATGAAGTACGCCTACTTCGAGAAGTGCCCGGTGTTCGGCGGCAAGGTCGTCACGGCCAACACGGACGAAATCAAGGCCCTGCCCGGCATCGTTGACTGCTTCGTCGTGAAAGCCGGCGGCCCGATCCCCACCAAGATGGGCCTGCTCGATGGCGTCGCCATCGTTGCTGACGACTGGTGGACGGCGAAGGAAGCCGGCAAGAAGCTGAAGATCACGTGGGATGAAGGCGTCTCCAAGGACGAGTCAACTGCGCTGTACGACAAGCAGGCCGCCGATCTCGCCAAGGCCGCGCCGATGTCCAACCTGTCAAAGGTGGGCGACGCCGCCGCCGCGCTGAAAGGCGCTGCAAAAACGGTCGAGGCCTCCTACACCTACCCGTTCCTCGTCCACGCTCCGCTCGAGCCGATGAATTGCACGGCCCACGCCAAGGCTGACGGCACGGTCGAAGTCTGGGCCCCGACCCAGCGCCCCGACATGGGCGCCAACGGTGCGTTTGGCCTTATCCAGCAGGCTCTGGGCGTCGCCAAGGACAAGATCACGATCCACATGATCCGCGGCGGCGGCGGCTTCGGCCGTCGTCTCGACAACGACTATGCTGTCGAGGCTGCCGCGATCTCGAAGCAGGCCGGCAACATCCCGGTCAAGCTGATCTGGACGCGTGAGCAGGACGTGCAGCACGACCCGTACCGTCCGGGCGGCTACCACAACTTCAAGGCCGGCCTCGACAAGGACGGCAAGATGGTCGCCCTCACCAACCACTTCGTCACCTTCGGCCGTCCCAACGACGCCGGCGTGATGACGTTGCTGGCCTCGGCCAACTCGCCGCCGCAGGAATTCCCGGCCAACTACGTGCCGAACCATTCCTACGACCAGTCGATGATGATGGGCGGCATGCCCACCGGACCGCTGCGTGCGCCGACGTCCAACGCCGTCTGCTTCGCCTACCAGTCCTTCATCGACGAAGTGGCGATCGCCGCCGGAAAAGATCCGCTGGCATTCCGTCTCGAACTGCTGAACCTGCCCGTTCCCACCGGCGCCAACCGCACCGGCATGAACCCTGACCGCATGAAGGACGTCGTCCGCCTCGTGGGCGAACGTTCCGGCTGGGCCAACCGCGCCTCGCTTCCCAAGGGCGTTGGAATGGGCACCGCCTTCTACTTCTCGCACCAGGGTTATTTCGCCCAGGTCGCCAAGGTGAAGGTCGACAACAACGGCGCCTGGCGCGTGCTGAAGGTCTGGTCGGTGGGCGACGTTGGCTCCACGATCATCAACCCGATCAACGCGCACAACCAGGTTGAAGGCTCGATCGTCGACGGCATCTCCGAGATGCACCAGAAGATCACCTTCGACAAAGGCCGTACGGTGCAGACGAACTTCTACGACATGCCGCTCCTGCGCATGGATTATGCACCGCAGATCGACAGCCACTTCCACATCACCAGCTTCAACCCGACGGGTCTGGGCGAGCCGGCGCTGCCGCCGGTCCTCCCGGCCGTGGCCAACGCCATCTTCGCGGCCACGGGCAAGCGCATCCGCAGCCTGCCGGTGAACCAGAACGAGCTGCGCTGGAGCTGATCTCCGCCCTCCAGCGGAACGACAAGGAACGGCCCGGAACCCAGGTTCCGGGCCGTTCTGATTCCGGGGCGCGCATGGCCGTTAACGTAACGTGACCTTGCGTAAGTCTGGCTGTCATATCGACAGTCACGCAATGACCCGGTCTTCACGGAGCGGATATCGTGTTTGTGACCGGAAATCAGGGTGTTTTCCGATCACGAAATTCCCGGCCCGATTGACGGTTTCTGGCCCCCGCTAAATACTGAAATACGAGTTACAAGATAACCGTGCAGTCCGGCAAAAACCGGACGCCAGGAGGAGAGTTGGGCATGAAGTCTATTCTGTTCACGACCGCGATCGCCGCCGTCGTCGCAATCGCTGGCGTCAGCAGCGTGGTCGCCGCCCCGGCGCCTACCACGGGCCTCGTCCCCGAAAAGGCTGGCAACTTCCAGCTGACGGACACCACGCGCCTGGCGCACGAGCTGTTCTACTTCAAATACGCCCCCGCCATCGTGCTGATGTCGCAGACCAACGGCTCCACGGTCTCGCGCCAGGCCGCCGCCGATCTCGCGAAGATCCAGGCCAAGTACAAGGACCAGGGCGTCCTCTTTTACATGATGAACTCGAACGTCGATCAGTCGCGCGACGCGACCGCCGCCGAGGCCAAGTCCCAGAAATTCGCCATGCCCGTCCTGATGGACGAGCTGCAGCTCGTCGGCGAACAGCTCGGCGTCCAGCGTGATGGCGAAGTGTTCGTGCTGGAGCCGAAGTCGGGCTTCAAGGTCGCCTATCACGGCCCGGTGTCGAAAACCGCCGCCGCGATCGACTCGGTGCTGGCCGGCAAGGCCGTCGCCACCCCGCGCGTCGAAGTGAAAGCCGGCAAGGCCATCAACTTCGCCGAGCGCGGCAAGGCTGCCGAGCACGCGAACATCTCCTACACGAACGACGTCGCGCCGATCATCCAGGAGAAGTGCGTCGCCTGTCACCAGGAAGGCGGCATCGCCCCCTTCAAGTTCGACTCGTATGAAGTCGTGAAGTCCTTCGCGCCGATGATCCAGGAATCGGTGATGTCGGACCGTATGCCTCCGTACTTCGCCGACCCGCATATCGGCACCTTCCAGAACGACCACGGCCTCACCGCCGAACAGAACAAGACGCTGATCCACTGGCTCCGCGCTGGCGCTCCGCGCGGCACGGGCGCCGACGTCCTCAAGGAAAAAGCGTCGGTTGCTCCGGAATGGCCCGTCTCGCTCGGCAAGCCGGATGTCATCGTCACGCTGCCGGCGTTCGACGTCCCGTCCTCGGGCACGGTCGAATACCAGAACATGCGCGTCGACAACCCGTTCAAGGAAGACACCTGGCTGAAGGCCATCGCGGTCAAGCCGGGCGAGCGTTCGGTCCTGCACCACGTCACGTCGAACCACTCGCCGGATCGCGGCGCCAAGCCCGCGAAAATCCCGGGCGGTTCGGTCGGCTCCTACACGCCGGGCGCCGAGCCGCAGGTTATCGCAGCTGGCGCTGGCGCTCCGGTTCCGGCCGGCGGCAAGCTGTCCTTCTCGATGCACTACACCACGACCGGCAAGGCCGCCGCTGACCAGACGCAGATCGGCTACTACACGCTGAAAACCGCGCCTGAGTTCATCAAGCGCTCCGCCGTCATCTCGGACTTCGCGCTGAAGATCCCGAAAGGCGAAGCCCGCCACACCGAGATCGCGTATCTCGAATTCCCGGCCGACGCGTATCTCTACACGCTCTACCCGCACTCCCACTACCGTGGCTGGTCGGTCGAGCTGAAGTCGATCGACGTCTCGGGCAAGGAAGAGATGCTGCTCTCGCTGCCGAAGTATGACTTCAACTGGCAGCGCGATTACGATCCGGTGGAACCCGTGCTCGTGAAAGCCGGCACCAAGCTGGTCGCCAAGTGGATCTACGACAACTCGGCGAACAACCTCGCGAACCCCGACCCGACGATCAACGTCACCTGGGGCGAGCAGTCCTGGGAAGAGATGATGTACTTCCGGGTCAACTATCGCTGGGCTGACGAGACCACCTCGAACGTCCGCAACGACCTGCAGGGCAAGCTGATGGAGTCGCGCACGATGGGCGCTCTGGACAACAATGCCGACGGCAAGGTCCAGATCGACGAGCTGACCGGCACGATGGCGTCCGTCCGCACCCGCTTCAAGGACCTCGACCTGAACAAGGACGGCGGTCTCGATGACGCGGAACTGGCAGCTGGCAACGTCTCGCGCGCCAGCGCCACCCGCGACCTCCGCGACGCCGACATCGACCTCTAGGTCGATCACGTCTCTCCGACAGGAAAGGCCCGCTGGAAACAGCGGGCCTTTTCATTTGCTCCCGCGCGTCTCACGCGCCACACCCTCCCCCATGCCGATCCACATCACAGACCCGGCCGATCCGCGGCTCGCCGCCTATCGCGATCTCAAGGATCGCGACCTCGACCGGCACGATCGCTTCATCGTCGAAGGCGTCATCGCGCTCGAACAGTTGATCCGCGCCTCACGCTTCCCGCTACATTCCCTGCTGATCGCGGAAGCCCGGCGGCCCTCGCTGGCGCCGCTACTCGAATATCTCTCCCCGACAATCCCCATCTACACGGCGACCCAGCCCGTGATGGACGCCATCACGGGTTTCCACATCCATCGCGGCGTCCTCGCCCTCGCCAGACGCCCCGCGCCCGAGACAGCCCAGCAGCTCATCGCCGGCCTGCCCGCTGGTCCGCTAACCCTGCTCGTGCTGGTCGGCCTCTCCAATCACGACAATGTCGGCGGCTGTTTCCGCAACGCGGCAGCCTTCGGCGCGGGCGGGGTCCTGCTCGACTCCACCTGCTGCGACCCCCTCTATCGCAAGGCGATCCGTGTTTCCTCCGGCGCGGCGCTCACCCTGCCTTTCGCCTATGGCGGCGATGACGCAGGGCTTCTCGAAACACTTGCCGTCGCAGGCTTCACGCCGTGGACGCTTTCCCCCACCGACGGCGCCGCGCTCCAGTCGCTGACGCCACCCGAACGTCTCGCCATTATTCTTGGCCCAGAAGGCCCAGGCCTGTCGCCGGACCTGCTCGCGAAGCACACGCGCGTGTCCATCCCCATGTCCCCTGGCATGGACAGCATCAACGTCGCGACAGCCGGCGCGATCACACTCGCCCACGTCTTTTCGCGGCGAACAAAATGAGTCAGAGTTTCAACATGAAGATGATGAAGCACACGATCCTCGCCTCCGCCCTGCTGGCGGTCGCCGCCTGCACGCCGGCCGCCGAAACACCTGCCGAAGGCGTGGATGTGCCAACGCCGCGCAACCCCTTCTTTGGCACGTGGGAGCTGGTCAGCGCCCGCATCGCGCCATGGTGGGATCAGGTTGGCGAAGAACCTGCGCCCGATCCGGCCTTCTCCAAGTTCACGCTGGCGGCCGACAAATCCTCGGGCCCGCCCATCGTTACCTGCGCCAAGCCGCAATACGCGACAAACATCATGGCTCAGCGCGCGCTGTTCCAGGGCAACCTGCCCGATCCTGCCAACAACGCCGCCGAGCTTGGCGTCACCGCATCCGACGTCACCGTCATGTCCTACAGCTGCGCGGAGGGCGCGGGCGACGTGTCGCTGGATTTCCCGATGCGCGACGACGGGTCGATCCTGCTCGGCCTCGACAACGTCATCTACACGTTCCGCCGGACAGCGAGTTAAGCCGCCAGACCTGCCGTTAACCGCCCGCTAACCATAAATCAGCGAGATGTTAACGGCTGGAGGCTTCACGCGAATGCGCGTCCTGATCGCAGGTGGTTGCGGATTCGTCGGCTCGGCCGTGGTGCGCCAGGCCGTCGAGCGCGGCGATCAGGTGCTCAACATCGACCGCCGCCGCCGCTCCACGCCGATACCTGCACTGACGCCGATTGCTGCGCGCGAAGGCTATGCCCGCCTTGAAGCAGATATCTCCGACCGCGCGCTCATCCGCGCCGTCGTCCGCGAGTTCGCCCCCGACGCCATCATCCATCTCGTCGCCACGCCGGACGCCCAGGCAGACACGCTGGTTGAGGGCGATATCGGCGCAGCCCACGCCATCATCGAAGCCACCCGTCATTATGTCGACGGCCTCGGCGGCGACGCCCGCGACCGTTTCCGCATTGTCCATCTCGAACAGGCGGAGCCCGACATGCCCGGCCCGCTCACGCCGTCACAGGCCGCGCGCGGCGCCGCCGCCACGCTGATGGATCGCTGGTCGCGCGCCTGGGGCCTGCCGCTGGTGACCTGCGCCGCCGGCGAAGCCTTCGGTCCGTGGCAGTCGCCGACTTCCTTCATGGCCACTCTCCTTACCAGCCTCCTGAACGACCGCCCGTTCGTTATCGACAATGCCGGCGAGAATGTCCGCGACTGGCTGCCGATCCGCGATCTCGCCAGCGGCCTGCTTGTGGCTGCTAGCTCCGCTCAGCCCCAGTCACACCTCGATCTCTCCGTCGGCGCCGAACGCCGCGACATCGACGTCGTCGAATCCATCTGCGCGCTGCTGGACGAGCGCAGCCCCCGCGCCGATGGCCCATGGCTTGATCGCGTCGCCTGCGAAGGCGACGCCGCCTCCGCCATCCTTGGCCCCATGCTGGACCCCGCCGATGCCGACCAGCTCCCCGGCTGGAACCCGCACGGCTTCCACACCGGCCTCGACCGCCTGCTCCATTGGGCGCTGGCCAGCCGGGCGGCGTCACAGCCCCGCGCAGCGCCCGTCGCCGCCGAATAGCCCCGCCTCTCACGCCACCTTGACCGCATCCGCCTTGGCAAAGGCCGCGCGGCAGCGATACCCTCGCGTCAGGGAGCATCAGACTCCCAAACTCCGGGGAGGAGACCCAATGGGCCACGTCCGCGCGTTCGCGCTAGCGGCTGCTGTTGCGCTTGCCGTATCAGGCTGTGCGCCACGCCCCGGCGAGGTTGTCGCCGACGCCCATGGCGCAACCGCCGGCGGCGAACACCCCGGCAAGGCTGTTTACGATCAGTGGTGCGCGTCCTGTCACGACAATGGCGGCCAGTCGGGCGCGCCCTCCTACGAGGCCATCCGCCAGCTCAACACCGCGACTGTGAAATACGCGCTCGAGTTCGGCTACATGAAGATCCAGGCGCAGAACGTTCCCAAGGACGAACTGGCCCAGCTGATCGACTGGCTGCCCAGCGCTGAAGGCACCAATGATGCGTGGATCAGCGCCGCCCGCTGCCCCGTGAAAACCCGCGAAGTCCGCCTCGACGGCGCGCCGCGCACGTCCACCACTTTTGGCGTCACGAACACAGCAACCCGCAGCCAGACCGCAGAACAAGCCGGCCTCACGCGCGAGCAGATGAAGGATCTCGAAGTCGACTGGGTCGTCGCCTTCCCGCAGACGCCCAGCATGCGCTCGCAACCCGTGATCGTCGGCGACACCATCTTCATCGCCGCCACCGACGCCGGCCGCCTCTATGCGCTGGACACCAACACCGGCTGCGTGAAGTGGCACTATGTCTCCGAGATGACGCTCCGCTCCTCGCTCACCTTCGCCGACGCGACCGACAAATCCCCCGCCGCCATCATCATGGGCGACGCCGCCGGCTTCGTGCATGCGGTTGATGCCAGGACAGGCCGCAAGCTCTGGGTCTCCAACGCGCGTCTCAACGAATACAACCGCATCACAGGCGCGCCCATCGTCCACGATGGCAAGGTGATCACGCCGATCTCCGCCATCGAAGTGAACTATGCCGGCTCGGACGACTATGAGTGCTGCAAGGGCCAGGGCGCCATCATGACGTTCGACCTCGCCACCGGCGAGAAGCTCTGGACCGGCAAGACGATGGAAGAGGCCAAGCCCACCGTCATCAGCCGCACAGGCGTCCAGCAATGGGGCCCCTCCGGCGCCATCATCTGGTCGACCCCGACGATCGACGAAAAGCGCAACGTCACCTACGCCGCCACCGGCGAGAACGTCTCCTGGCCCGCAACCGACACCTCCGACGCCATCATCGCCTACGATCTCGACACGGGCGAGAAGAAGTGGATCTTCCAGGCCACCAAGGCCGACATCTGGAACAATGCCTGCGGCCGCCGCGGCGCAAACTGCGACTGGCCCGGCGAGTATCACAGCCCCGACCACGATTTTGGCGCCGCAGCCATGCTGATCGAGCGCGCTGACGGATCAGAGCTCGTGATCGGCGGCCAGAAGTCCGGCGTCGTCTGGGCAATCAACCCCGACAACGGCCAGCAGGTCTGGTCCAACAAGATCGGCCGCGGCTCGGCCCTCGGCGGCATCCATTGGGGCCTCGCCTACGATGGCGAGCTGATCTTCGCGCCCGTGAACGATCCCGCTCGCCCCGGCGCGCCCGGCGAGAACCCCGCCTTCGGCCCCGGCATCCACGCGCTCGATGCGCGCAATGGCGAGATCCGCTGGTCCTACAAACCCAACCAGGCCGATTGCGGCGCTGAAATCCCCGCCGCCAAGGCGTACACCCCGCCTGCCGAATGGCGCATCCAGCCCATCGCC
>JAVBYB010000096.1 GCA_030824255.1 bacterium | reverse complement strand
GCCGCCGCCGCTGGCCAAGCCGCAGGCATCGGCTCAGCCACCCGGCCCTGCGCCCGCGCTGTCGCCTGACCCCCGCATGGTAAACCGCAAGCGTGTGCAGGATCTCGTGACAATCAATGACGCCCTGAAAGTCTACCACGCGAAGACGGGCAGCTATCCGAAGGCCGAGAGCCTCGCCGGTGCGAATGAACGTGGTGGCGGATGGATTCCCGGCCTGTCGCCGGAATTCCTGCCCGACATGCCGCGAGACCCGTTGCACGGACCGACGACGCAATACGTCTATGTATCGGATGGTGCGAACTATAAACTTCTGGCTCAAGGCGTGTCGCTGGTCGGCAGCTCGAACGTGGAAGTGCTGGGTATAAAAATCGACCCCACGCGCAACCCCACCGCGCAGAACGCATCGTTCGGGTTCTGGACGCAGGCTTTCGCGAACGTCTGAGCCTAGCTGCCGGTGTAGGCGCGATACCAGTTCACGAAGCGGGGGATGCCGTCTTCGAGACGCGTGGACGGCGTGAAGCCGTAGTCGCGATGGAGCGCATCGATATTGGCGCACGTGGCGCGCACATCGCCCGGCTGCATCGGCAACATTTCCTTGATCGCCTGGCGGCCAACCGCTTGCTCGATGATGGAAATGAAGCGGCCAAGCTCCACCGGGCGGTTATTGCCGATATTGTAGATGCGGTGCAGCGGCTGCGCCGTGGCGGGCGGGCGCAGCGCCGTGGCGACCACGCCTGCCACAATATCGTCGATCCAGGTAAAATCGCGCTGTAACTGCCCATTGTTGAAGACGCGAATCGGGCGTCCTTCGATGATGTCGCGCGTGAAGGTCCAGTAGGCCATGTCGGGCCGGCCCCACGCGCCATAGACAGTGAAAAAACGCAGGCCGACCTGCTTGATCCCGTAGAGCTTCGAATACGATTCGCTGGTCAGCTCGTTCGAGCGTTTTGTCGCTGCATACAATGATACGGGGTGATCAACGCGATCCTCCTCCGAATAGGGAGGCGTCGACGTGTCCCCATAAACTGACGAGGACGATGCATAGACGAGACGCGGCTTTTTTGGATGACGGCGCACGAGTTCAAGGACTGACAGGTGGCCGACCAGATTCGACTGTGCGTAGGCAAACGGATTGTCGATGGAATATCGAACGCCGGCCTGGGCTGCGAGATGGATGACAGTGTCAGCCTCGGCGACACCTTCAACTGACGCGAACTTGCTGTGATCAGCGATGTCGATCTGGTGGAAATTGAACCCGGCGCGATCCGCCAGTTGCGCCAGGCGATCCATCTTCAGGGTGACGGGATAGTAATTGTTCAGATTGTCGACACCTGTCACGCTGTGCCCTGCATCGAGCAGAGCATTGGCCACGTGAAAGCCGATGAATCCGGCAGCGCCGGTCAGCAGGATATGTCGTGGCGGTTCGATTCCCATGGGGCGCTATCCTTGGAGCCGCGCGGCAACGGGCGCAAGCGGGTTCCCTTGCGCTCAAGGGGGAAGTTCGCGTGAGCGTGATGCATCAGCGTGGCTTGTTCATCCTAGCCGGTTCGTGTTCTAGGAATACTTCACGGACGGGAAGAAAATAAGGGAGTCCGATGGCTGCCATCCGCACGCGCGACGCTATCCATTCATGGATGTTCGATCAGGCCCTGCCCTTCTGGGCGGTGCATGGGCTGGACGCGGAGCGTGGGGGCTATATCGAACAGCTGACACTCGAGGGGCAGGATGCGGGCGTCGAGTTCAAGCGTACCCGCGTGGCTTGTCGGCAGGTCTATGTATTCTCCCATGCGGCGACGCTCGGCTGGATGGCCGGAAACGCACTGGCGGCTCCGGGCGTGGACTTCCTCATGCAGCGCGTCTGGCAAGGCGAGACAGACGGCTTTGCGAAGCTGCTGACGCCTTCGGGCAAGGTGCTCGATCCGACGCCGGACCTCTATGATCATGCCTTCGTACTGTTCGCGTTTGCCTGGCGTCACAAGGCGATGAAGGATGCAGTGTCGCGCGAATGGATGCATCGCACGCTCGACTTCATCGAGCAGCACATGCGCCATCCGAGCGGACCGGGATTCTGGCATGAGACACCGCCAAAAGGCTGGCGGTTGCAGAACCCGCACATGCATCTCACCGAGGCCTGTCTCGCAGCCTACGAGGCGACGGGCGAGGCCCGCTTCGCGGACACCGCGCGCAAGCTGGTGGAACTTTTCCAGACGAAATTCTTCGATCTGAAATCCGGCACGCTGGCGGAATACTTCACTGACGACTGGTCACGAGCGCCTGGCGAAGATGGCCGCATCGTCGAGCCGGGCCATCAGATGGAATGGGCTTGGATTCTGAATTCAGCGCGCAAGCAGCTGGGCATGGACACGGCAGCAGAGATACGCGCGGCGATCGCGTTTGCCGAGACGCATGGCGTCGACCACAGGACGGGCGTCACCTACAACGCAATTCGCGACGATGGCACGCCGCTGGATCGTGGATCGCGCACCTGGCCTAACACGGAACGACTGAAGGCGGCGGTGGCGCTGTATGAGCTGGATGGCGTTGATCCAGCGCCGATCATCGACCAGACGAGCCAGCTGTTGCTATCGCGCTATTTCGGGCGGCAGCCTGCGGGCACGTGGATGGACATGTTCGACGCAGAGGGGAAAGAGGCGGCGCACACCGTGCCATCCTCGACGCTCTATCACGCCTTCCTGGCGTTCGCGGAAGTGCTGCGGATCGCGGACTGATCGTCCACGAAGGGCCGCACTTGGATGGAGCGGCCGAGATAGCTGAACGGATTCCACGTGAGGGCGGCGGCGATCGCGGCGGGTGATGCGCGACGACGTTTGCGCAGCTCGCGTCGGGAAGCGAGCGCCGGCGACAAATTCCTGAAAGCGGCGACAAAGCCGCGCCATGTCGGCCTGAACACACCGCGCAGGGTGCCGCGTGCGAGCAGCATCAACGAACCAACAAGCCAGACCGGGGATGTCAGAACGAGCAACCCGCCCGGCATGTTTTTCACATAGGTCCACACGCCATTGCGGACGCCGTGGAAGACGGAAAAATCGCTGGCGCGGCCAGATATTGCTGATCCCGCATGGCGCACGACCGCGGCAGGCGCATACTGGCAGCGCTCTCCCAGCAAGCGGAGGCGGAACGCGATGTCGACGTCTTCGTGGTAACAGAAGTAACGCTCGTCAAATCCGCCGCTGTCGACAAAGAGGTCGCGCGGATATAGGGCGGCGGCGCCACACGGGGCGAAGCAGTCTCCCGCAGGCGGCGCGCTTTCGACCGGATGGCCGAAGCCGCCGCGCCACGCATACCCATAGGCAAGATAGCAATCGCCCGCACCGTCGAGCTTTGCCGGATCGTGCAGGCTGATCTGCAGGCAGGCGACCATGCGATGCGTCGGTCGCTGATCGACAGCACGCATCATCGCTTCGAGCCAATCTGGCGCCGCCTCTGCATCGGGATTGAGCAGCGCCAGCCATTTGCCGCGCCCTGCCCGCGCGCCGACATTGTTGCCGCCGGCGAAGCCGAGATTTGCATCCTGACGCAGAATCGTCAGTCGTGCGGGCGTCTCGATAATCCTGTCGAGAGATCCGTCAGTCGAGGCATTGTCGATGACGATGGTCTCGAAGTTTTGATGCGTCTGGCGTGCAAGAGAGGCGAGGCAACCGCGAAGATAGTCGCCGCCATTGTAGTTGACGACGACCACGGTGATTTCGGGACCGCCCTCTTCCCCCGTCATGGATCAGAGGATCGACTGGCCGGTCGATGCCCAATCCTTGAGGAATGCCTCGACGCCGCTATCGGTCAGCTCATGCTTGTACATGGCGGCGAACGTCTTGGGCGGCAGCGTGGCGCAATCAGACCCGGCCAGCGCAGCCTGGCGCACATGCTCGACCGAGCGGATCGAGGCAGACAGGATATTGGTCGCGAAACCATAATTGTCATAGATGCGGCGGATATCGCGGATCAGATCCATCCCGTCGACGCCCTTGTCGTCGAGGCGGCCGATAAAGGGCGAAATGAAGTAGGCGCCGGCCTTGGCGGCGAGAAGCGCCTGCACGGCAGAGAAACACAGCGTGACGTTCACGCGGATGCCCTCGTCCGACAGCGTGCGGCAGGCGCGCAGGCCGTTCTCGGTGAGCGGGAGTTTCACCACCACGTTGGACGCGATGCGGGCGAGATAGCGCCCCTCCGCCAACATGCCTTCCATGTCGGTGGCGACGGCTTCGGCGCTGACAGGGCCGGGAATGATGGAGCAGATCTCCGCGATCGCGTCCTTCATCTTGCGCCCGGACTTGGCGATCAGCGACGGATTGGTGGTGACGCCGTCGATAAGCCCGCTGGCGGCGACGGCGCGAAGCTCGGCCACATCGGCGGAATCAATGAACAGCTGCATAGCGGGTCTCCATCGGGGAACGCTGCCCCCTCGCCGCTTATATCGTCTCAGCTGCCGCCCGGAATGACTTTTTTGATGTCCTGCGCCCGGTCGCGCGGGGCGATCAGGATGGAATCGCCATTGGCAATGACGATCAGGTCCGACAGGCCCACGATCGAGACGTGAATGCCGTCGGTGCGGATCAGGTTGTTCCGGGCATCTTCCACGATGACCGAGCCAGCCATCGCATTGCCCGCGGCGTCCTTGTCCGACAGGCGCCAGACTTCGGCCCAGGAGCCGACATCGGCCCAGCCGATATCGCACGGGGCGACTGCGGCGCGCTTGGTATGCTCCATGACGGCGCGATCGACCGCTTCGCTGCGCACCGCGCCGAACAGGTCTGCGTCCAGCAGGATCTCGACGCCCGTCCGTTTTGCCTGCGCCAGCGCGGCGCGGGCGCCTTCGCGAATGTCGACGGCGGCAATGGCAAACTCTTCCAGCATGGTCCCGGGCGAGAACAGGAAGACGCCGGAGTTCCAGCTATAGCCGCCCTCTTCCAGATAACGCTCCGCATCCGGCAGGAGAGGCTTTTCCTTGAAGCGGGCGACGGCATGCACGCCATCCCGCAGGACATCGCCCTGCAGGATGTAGCCATAGCCTGTCTCGGGCCCGGTCGGCTGAATGCCGAATGTCACAATTCTGTCGGGCAAAACCGACGTCGCCGCCCGGATGGCCGCCACGAAGGCGCCCGTGTTTGAGACGAGATGGTCTGCAGGAGCCAGCAGGACATGCGCTTCCGGGTCGATCTCCTGCGCGATCAGCGCGGCGATAGCCGCCGTGGCTGCAGTGTTTCGTCCCTTGGGTTCGAGGATGACGGCGGACGGCGTAAGACCGCATGCGGCCATCGCTGACGCCACCAGATCGGCGTGCGCCGCCGAGGAGATGATAACCGGCGGCAGGAACTTTACACCGTCATGCACGCCCGAAAAGCGGAGCGCCGTTTCCTCGATCATGGTCCGTTCAGCGCCGAGGTGATGGAACTGCTTGGGACGTTTCGCCGTCGACAGGGGCCAAAGCCGCGTGCCCGATCCGCCAGACATGATGACGGGAATGATCTTCTGCACGGACAAATAGCGCTCCAACCTGACGCAAGATACTGTTCCGGTTGTAGCCCCCAAACGAGGTCAGGCAAGTGACGTCGCAGACAATGGCGATTACGCCCGCCATTGGCGGCATTTCGAGTGATCAACGTATTCTTCGTGAGTTCTCCTTATGCTGAAACATTAATTGCCAGCAGGAATTGCCAACGTGAGCCAGCCACCCATCGTGCGACCGGCGAACGATGCCCAGGCGGCGATCAGCCCCGAAAGCCTGAAGACCCTGCCGCTGGCGGTGGATCTCGACGGCACGCTGCTGTTTACCGACATGCTGTTCGAATCACTGGCGGATCATTTCCGCCGCCGTCCGCTCTGGGCCTTGTGGCAGATGATGCAACTGCCCTTCAGCCTCGCCGCAACCAAGGCGCGGATCCAGTCACGCGCCAGCCTCGATATCGGCACGCTGCCGGTCAACGAGGATGTCCTGGCCTATTGCCGCCGCGCGCGCAGCGCCGGCCGCCCCGTCTGGCTGGTGTCAGCGTCCGACCAGAGCATCGTGAGCGAAGTCGCCGAGAAATACGGCGTGTTCGATCGCGCCATCGGCAGCAACGGCGTCACCAACAACAAGGCCGGCGCCAAGGCCCGACTCCTCGCGGCCGAGGCGCCGGGAGGCTACGAATATATCGGCGACAGCCGTGCAGACATGAAGGTGTGGGCCGGCGCGAAGGCTGCGTCCATCGTGGGCGGCGGCGAGAAACGCGTGCGCGCCGTCGAAAGCCTTGGCGTTCCCGTGGCGCAGACTTTCGAACGTCCCGCCCGTGGAGCGACCGCCTGGACCAAGGCGCTGCGCCTGCACCAGTGGGCGAAGAACGTCCTGATCTTCGTGCCCGCGATCATGTCGATGACCATCACGGATCCGTCCATTCTGGTCACACTGATGCTGGCCTTCCCCCTGCTCGGCATGATGGCGTCGGGCACCTACATCCTCAACGATCTTGTCGACCTCAGCGCCGACCGCAGTCATCCTTCCAAGTACAAGCGCCCGTTCGCTTCGGGCCGGCTGAAGCTGTGGCAGGGCTTCGTCATGGCGCCGCTGCTGATATTGACCGGCCTGGTGGGCGGCTTCCTGCTGTCGCCGGCCTTCGCCGCAACGATGCTGATCTATCTCGCGACAACGCTGGCCTACTCCATGCGCCTCAAGCGTGTCGCCCTGATCGACACCATGACGCTGGGGTTTCTCTACACCCTGCGCCTTGCTATGGGCGCAGTACTTGCGGGCGTGATGCTCAGCCACTGGCTGGTTGTATTCTCGATGTTCCTGTTCGTGTCGCTATCGCTGGCCAAGCGGCATGTCGAAGTGCTGAGACGCGCCGGACAGGGCGAAAGGCGGATCGCCAATCGCGGCTACCGCGCGGAAGACGCCACGCTGACGCTCGGCCTCGGGCTCGCCACCGCCACCGCAACGCCACTGATCCTCGTGCTCTACATCATCGACTATGCATGGCCCTCCGGCGTCTACGCGGCGCCGGAAGCGCTGTGGGTGGCGCCGATCGCAATGGCGATGTGGCTGATGCGCGTCTGGTTGCTCGCCAATCGGGAAGAGCTTCACGATGACCCGGTGGTCTTCGCTTTCAAGGATCCGCAGAGCATCCTGATCGGCGCACTTCTGGGCATCGCCTTTGTCACGGCCGCCTTTGTGCCTTCCGGATGGGTTCACACGTTCGACTTCAACACGGTGTTCGGGCGGGGACGCTGAGCGCGATGAGCGGCGGTCGCGCAAGCTTCCTCGAATTCGTGCGCTTCGTGGCGCTGGGCGGCATCGCTGCGTTGGCCAACCTCGTCGCCCGCTATCTCCTGAACTTTTTCATGCCGTTCGAGGTCGCCGTCGTGCTCGCCTACATGGTGGGCATGGTGATCGCGTTCTTCCTGTTCCAGCGGATGCTTTTCGGAGGCGAAGGCGCCAGCCCGAGGCGCGTCAGCCGTTTCATTCAGGTGAATATTCTCGGCGCGGCGCTGGCCTGGCTAGTCTCGACCATCATGGCGCGCACGGTGCTCCCGGCCATTGGCTGGACGTGGCAGCCTTTCGAGGTGGCGCACTTCTGCGGCGTCGCCACGCCGGCGATCACCAGCTATTTCCTGCACAAGTTCTATACCTTTGCAGAGCCCGCTTCAGCGCGGCGGTAGGCGCTGTCCCGCCGCAGGGCAGGCCGCTCGATCAGCCACCACAACAACAGCGCCGTGGCGACGCTTGCCACAGCCGCGACCGCAACCCCGACAGCTGGCGACTCCCGGAACAATCCCGCCGCGATGACACACTGGATGATCGGGAAGTGCACGATGTAGAGGCCGTAAGACAGGTCGCCGAAACGCGCCGCGTCGAACAGCCTTGGAACGCCGACCGCTATCCAGACCGCAACAACCCCAAGGCCGGCCGCACGTACGACCTCAGCCTGCGGGAAGGCGATCGATACTGCCAGCAGGACGGCTCCGAGCGGAACCAGCATCGAGCGCCAATTCAATTCGTCTCGCCAGGCGCACAGCGCGATGCCCGTGATGAAGAAGCTCATCTGCCCCGGCAGCTGGCGCGACAGCTCTGTGAAAATTCCGCCCTGCTCTGCGCCCATCTGCTCGAGCCCCAGCCGCCAGCCTTCTGCGGCGACATAGATCGCCATGAACAGGATCCAGCGCATGCTGCCCGCGCGCCGCACGATGAAGGCCAGCAGCGGCAGGGCGAGGTAGAACATCACCTCGATCTTCAGCGTCCACAGCGCTCCATTGATCTCGCTAAACCGGTTGCCTTCGAACACGCCGGGCAGGCCCGGCTCCATGAAGTTGAGGAAGGCGAGGTTCCAGCCGAGATAGCTTGCGACGCCGGAAAGTTCGCCCCGCGCTGCCGGAACGAGGACCACCGCGAGGACTGCGCACGCAAGCACGACCGCGACATAGGCTGGCAGCAGGCGACGCGCGCGCTTTTCGGCGTAGACCGCCAGTGTCGCCGAACGCTCGAGGCTTGCCCAGACGAGGTAGCCCGACAGCACGAAGAAGCCCTGCACGCCTATTTCAGCCAGAAGGCTCGTCCAGCCCTCGGCCTGCTCCCAGCCCGCCAGTCCCGGTAGGGCGATCGCATGATAGACCGCCACCATGAGCGCGAAGAGAAGACGCAGCAGGTTGAAGTTGTTTTCTGTGTGCGACGCGAGAAGCGGCTGGACAGCCTCTTGCTCCACATCGTCCTGCGTGGCGACAGGCGCGGCGGATGCCTCGCCAAATGTCATTCCCTGACCCACCGGGGCCTCGGCATTTTTGGCGACGATAACGGAAGGTGTCGCCGCTGCCAGCATCGCCAGCAAGCCGCCAACGGCCCACCACCATTCGTTCCAGAGATCGAAGGATACCATTGCGACGGCCACCATCGCGCCCGCCAGCGCCGCAGCCTTGAGGCCGGCAGGACCCAGCGTGCGCGCATCCGGCATACGCCAGCCAGCCAGCACGACAGCAAGCGAGAGAAAGCCGGCGCCGATCGCGCCCGTCTCGGCCCAAAGTTGCAGCAGCATGTTGTGAGAATGGTTCGGCACGGTCCATTGCCCGGCGAAGATTCCGGTTTCGATGGGCTCGCGAATGGTGCGCAGCACGCCGACGCCGTGGCCGGTTATGGGCTGCTCGCCGATCAGCTGGATGACGCGCTGCCAGATCGCAGCGCGATAGGAGGAGGAGTCGTCCGCCGTCACAAAGTCCACGCCTTGCGACAGGAAGCCGAAGACCAGCGGCGCCGTCATCAGCAGAACTGCGGTTCCCAGCGCAATGATGCGGAAGCCATGCTTCGGGACAAATCGCACGACTGCAACGCAGACCGCCGCCGCCGCGATGGCAAGCAGACCCGCATTGACGCCTCGCACCACGCAGATCGCCGCCGCCGTCACCACCACCAACGCGGCAAGCAGTCCGCCAACAGCCAGAGAACGACCCTGCATCAGGCCGATGGCGAGGATCGGCGCTGCGACGGCCATGATGAGGCTGTTGCGCGAGATATTCTGCACGCCCTCGCCCGTATCCGGCACGATGACGGTGAGCATGTTGAGGATCTGCTCCTCGAACATGCTGACGACGACGAGCATCACAAGCTGAATGCAAAGCGCCACGTGTGCAATGCCCTGCACGCGGTCACGCCCGCGATCGTTCAACCGCAGGGCCGCAGCCAGAAGGCCGCCCTGAGCCAGTACCTGCAGGCCCACGCGCAACATCTCGCTGCGGACCGCGACCTGCATCTCGCCGAAGTCGATCTCGACAAGCACCTGGTCGCGCGGAGACCACAGCGCGGAAAGGCCGACGAAGATGAAGAAGGCCAGCAGGGCGAAGAAATAGAGACGCGGCCTCAACGAGCGCGCGATCGACGGCAGAAGGATCAGGGCGGCGAGCCCGGAGAGCGCGGAATAGGCAAGCCCCCCCGCAAGCGCGACGAAGGGCCAGAGCACCCACAGCGCACCAAGAACCACTGTGGTCAAACCGAGCTCCCGTCCGCCCTCAAGCGCAGCCGCTTCACGAGCAGCAACTTCCATCCGCCCTGGCGAGATTTCATCTAGCCGCTCGGACCCAGACCATCAACGGGGGCGCTGCGCCTCGAAACGGGTGTGAAAGGCCTAGCCGGTTAGCGACAGGCGCCCAATTGCGGTCTCCATGAGCGCCTCGCGCGACCAGGCGCCGTTGAACCCCTCGATCGCCCGGCGGCCCCGCTCGGCCAGATCCCGCCGCAGGTCCGGCGCATCTGCCAGTTTGCGAAGCCGGGCGGCCGCGTCAGCGACATCAGGCTCTGCCCACATCTGTTTCGATGCCCGATAGACGCCATAGGGATCGTTCACCGGGACCAGCGAAGCGTTGATCAGAAGCTCCGGCAGGTCGCCCATGAAATCGAGGTTGCCGGACCACCCGGTCGCAAGTGCAGGCACGCCCGCAAGGAAGGCTTCCGCGAGCGACAGGCCAAAGCCCTCGGACCGGTGCGGCGACAGGAGAAGGCTGCTGGACGCAACCAGGCGGCGAAGATCGGAAGTGGAAAGGTCGCCTGTCACAAAAACGATGTCAGCGCGCCCGCCCGCCAACTGACGCGCGCGCGCGAGAAAGGCTGGATGCGCGCCCTCCTCTCGCACCTTCACGATCAGGCGGGCCGCATCTGGCGTGGGGAAGGCGCGTTGATAGATCTCGATGGCGCCGATCAGGTTCTTCCGCGCAGCACTGGAGTTCAGATCCCCCATGGCAAGAACGGCAAAGGCATCGTCGGGAATGCCCAGCGCCTTGCGGTCGGGTTGGATAAGCTGCGAACCAAGGGCAACCGGATGCGGCATCACACGAACCGGTGTCTCGACGCCGGACTCCCGCAACGCTTCGGCGACAAAGCGGCTCGGGGCCCAGATCTCGTGAAAGACGTTCGAGATGCGCACCCACTGGCGTGGAACGCGCGCAAGCTCATAGGCCCAGTAGCCAATGCGATAGCGGCCCAGCCATGCATCGGAATGTATACGACCCAGCGCGTGCGTGGCTTCAGGCGCGTTGATATGCATCAGCCAGACGCCGCCCGGCTGGTCTGTTGGCAGGCGCGTATTCACGCCAGAGAACACCGGCCGCAGATCATGCGCGACAGGCCCGAACCCAGCGGCCTGCAACGCAGCAAGCGTCAGCCGCGCCCCTTCTGAAATCCCTTTCGCTTCGCTGAGCAGGCCGGAAACGACGAGCGGTCCTGCCCTGTCCCCGCCTTCGCCGCGGCGCAAAGCCCCCCGAATACCCTGCTCCATGAGACCCAGAACGATCGGCTGCGCGGAGCGGCGCAGGCGCGCCGGCGCCATCGAGCGCCACACGCGGCGGCTCGCTGTCAGCCAGGCGGAGGAATCGCGCGGCGGCTTCATCGAACCCAGCAGACCTGCGGGGCGCAACGGCCAGAAGACCGGTTGGAAACCATGACGCCAGTGTTGCCGGATTTGCCCTGATCGCAAGATATATCCTGAGCCCTCCTGCCATTGGGCGCAGTTGGGGAATGGAACCCGCTGCCGGAGAGACCGGTCCGCCACAGCGCATCGGAATTTGCCCGAATTCTGCTCACCGCCCCAAGATTCCGAGGCTTGGCTTCTTCCGAAATTTACTTCTTGCTGATTTATACAGATGGGGCTTTTTCCGTGCCGGAGTCCTTGAGTTCACGCCGCCCTCCGGGGCTGGCGTCCATATGTTTGCAGGAAGACTGTTCCGTATGAGGAAGAAGCCCCCACCCACGGCCACAGCCACGGCTGAGATTGCGGGCATGTTGCGCCTGACCACGCCGGACAACTCTCACCCCAACATCAACGATCTGTGGCGCATGTCCAAGGACATGGAAGCCATGAAGCTGACGGTGAAGTTCTTCGGCTACGAACTCGCCAAGGCTCTCCTCGCTTCGCTTCCGCCAGTGCAACCGGGCGGTCCGTTCCAGATGCCGATGAGCAGCAAGCCCGCGACGCAGGCCGATCTGGAAGCCAGCTGGACCCGCTACTGGAGCGCGCAAATGCGCGAGCCCCACGCCATTCACCGCCGCCTCTGGGAGCACGCCTACGTGCTTCAGGCGCTGACGGAGCACGGAAAAGACAAGCCGGGAATGAGGGGCCTGGGTTTTGGAACCAGCGGGCCCATCGCTTCCTATTTCGCCTCCAAAGGCTGCGAGCTGACCATTGCGGACACAAGCCTGCCGAGCATTGACGGCATGCATCGCAGCGCGCTGCTGAGCCGCGGCGACTTCGACGCCCGTGTCGATATCCGCAGTGTCGACATGAACGCCCTGCCTGCGGACATGACCGGCTTCGACTTTGCGTGGTCCGTAGCGAAACTGCACCAGCTGGGCTCGATCGCGCGCGGCGTCCAGTTCGTGGAGAAACTCGTCGACAACCTGAAGCCCGGCGGCGTCATGGTCCACACCACGGAATTCAGCTTCGCGGTGGACGACCAGACGATCGACAACTGGGGAACCGTCCTGTTCCAGCGCCGCCATTTCGAAGACATGGCCAACCGTCTTGCCGCCAGGGGGTGCCGCGTCCTGCCGCTGGATTTCGATGTGGGCTCGCGTCCGCTGGACCGTTTTATTGACGTGCCGCCCTTCGACATGCCGAGCCAGAATATTACGGATTGGTCACGCGATTCCGCCCACATCAAGGTGAACATTGACGGCTTCCCGTGCACGTCATTCGGGATTGTCGCCGTCAAGAACGGGTAAGATTTCTCAGGCACGTTCGGAGTCGCCTCGAGAACCGGCATGGCCGTGTCGCGAGGAAACGGGGCAGCGTCGGGACTATCTTTCCGTCTCTCGGGGAGTATAGCGGCTCTGTTCGTTTCGCTTGGGCGTTTCAGCCGGAAAATGGATCGTTTGCGGTCCTGCGGACCTGGGAGAAAACCAGGTCCCGTCCAGCAAAACGGGGACGGTTTGGAGTAAGTGATGAGTGTCACCCCCCTGGCTCCAGGCCGGTTTTCGATCCTTCAGGATCTTGCCTTCGCAACCCTCGGCTTTTCTGGAATTCCGCAAGACACGCGGCTGATGTTCAAGACATTCGCGAGCATGGACTCCGTGAAAGTCACGGGCCTGCTCAGCGAGCTTACCGGCGGTCATTCAACTGTCATATCGACCAAGCTGAATCCGGATCATCCGGAACTGGACTATCTCGAAGCCAGCCGCTTCATGATGTCCGCCACGGGCCTGCCTGTGAAACCGGGCCCGCGCCTGTTCGCGAAGCCCAGGCGGCTGCTCTCGCGCGCCGCGCGCTCGCTCAGCACGTTCGATACGCGCGCCATGCCAAAGGGCCTCTATGAGGACGCGATCTGGCGCACCTATTTCCAGAAATCGCTGGGCGCAGCCGACCGGGCGCTGGTGGCGGCGCAGGACTTCCACCTGACCAACCTCAACACCAGCATCGTCAATGATCGCCTGCGCCTGCCGATCTTCAACGCGCCGCGTCTGAAGACGGATGGATTCGACTTCTTTGTGACATCCGACCCGCGCCCCATCCGTACATCGCCGGGAACGACGCTGATCCTGCGCTATCACGACCCGATCCCGCTGACGCATCCCGACACGATGGACAATCCGGACGCTGTCCGCTTCCACTTCCTGCAGATCGAGCGCTCGCGCCCGTTCGGCTATTTCGTGTGCAACTCGAAAGCCACGGAAGAAGCGCTGGTCGACATCTTCCCGTCGCTGAAGGGGCGCGCGACCACCATCCCCTACGCCCTGCCGGACGCAGCGCCACCGCCGCCCAAGGCCATCCCCATCTCCGAGATCATCCGCACACGCATTTCGTCGGCCAGCCTTGGCGGCGAAAGCAAGCCGACGACGATGCTGAAATCAATCCTGCAGCGCGCCAACATCGACAAGCCTTTCCGCTACATCATGTGGCTCACCTCGCTGGAGCCCAAGAAGAACACGATCGGCGTCATCCGCGCCTGGGAGCGCGTGAAGTACACGGTCGCCCCTGATCTCAAGCTGGTGCTGGTGGGCAAGCCCGCCTGGCGCTTCCAGGAAATCCTCAAGGCGATCAAGCCACGCTTCCTCGAAGGCGAATTGCTGCACCTCGAAGACCTGCCCTTCGTCGAGATCCAGTCGCTCTATCGCGGCGCTGAATGCTTTGTTTTTCCGTCCTTTGCCGAGGGCTTCGGCTTCCCGCCGATGGAGGCGCTGCAATGCGGCACGCCGTCTGTCGTCTCCAACATTCCGGCGCACCGCTGGGTCATGCAGGACTCGGTGCTTTACGCCGACCCCTATGACGACCGGGATGTCGCCGAACAGATCAAGCGCCTGGTGATCGCCGAAGACCGCATGGAGCTGCGCCAGAAGCTTCTCGCCAACGGAGAGCGGGTGCTGGCGCGCTACAAGCCGCAGCGTGTTGGCGAACAGTGGATGGAGCTGTTCAGCAAGCTCAAGCGCGATGGCGTGCTGCCGCGCATGAACGAAACGCAGGAGACGCCCCATGCCGCATGAGGCTCGCACACGCGTTCTGCAGGATCTGTCGCTTGCGATGCTCGGCTATTCGGGCATTCCGCAGGATACGCGGTTGATGTTCAAGACCTTCTCGCGCCTGCCCGGCGTGGAAGTGACCGGCCTGCTGTCGGAAATGGGTCCCGGTTTCACGCGCCGCACAAACACGCGTCGCCTGAAGGAAAAACAGCAGGATGTGTTCAACAGCTCCATCTTCCTGCTGGGCGTCTCCGGCATCGACACTGACCGCGCTCACACGCGCCTTGCGCGCCTGAAGCGCCGCATCGCAGGCATGGGCGAACTGTTCCGGCGCTATGGCGTCGCCCCGCTGGAGTTCAACTCGCTGGATGACGCGATCTGGCGTCTCTTCTTCGAGAAGTCGCTCGATGCAGCAGACCGCGAGCATATCCTCGAACAGAAATTCGCGCTCACGAACCTCAACTTCATCACCTTCCTGCAGCGCTTCCAGTCGCCGATTTTCCGCCGGCCGCAGCTCGACACGGCCGGCTATGACTTCCTCGTCACGTCGGAGCCGCGCCCGCTGAATCTGAGCCCCGGCACGCGTCACATTGCGCGCTTCCACGACGCCATCCCGATCACCGACGCTGACATGTTCGACAATGTCGATGTCGTGAACACAGCCTTCAACATGGTGTATCGCTCGGCGCCAAACGCAATCTTCTCCTGCGTGTCGCAACCGTCAGAAGAGGCGCTGCTGCGCATCTATCCGCATCTGCGCGGCCGCACGACAACCATCCCCAATGCGCTTCCGGAAATCTCGCAGGACAGCGCACGCGCCCTGCCCGTGACAGAGATTGTACGCGCCCGCTCGGCCGGCGCAGATTTCGGCGGAGACAGCGAACGCACCGCCCTGCGTGAAAGCGCCCTCTCCCAGATCACGCCGGAAAAGCCCTTCCGCTACATCCTCGCCGTGAGCACGATAGAACCGCGGAAGAACTTCACGAGCATTGTCCGCGCCTGGGAACGTGTGCGTTACCAGCATGACCCGGATATCAAGCTGGTCATCGTCGGCCGCCCGGGCTGGCGTTTCGAGCCAACACTGGCGGCCATGCGTCCGCGCATTCTCGACGGCAGTCTGCTGCACCTGCAGGACGTGTCCACGCTGGAACTGCAGGCGCTCTACGCGCAGGCTGAATGCCTTGTCTTCCCCAGCTTCTCGGAAGGGTTCGGCTTCCCGCCGCTCGAAGCGATGCAGTGGGGCACGCCCGCAATTGTCTCGGATATTCCGGCCCATCGCTGGGCCATGGGTGATGCCGTGCTGCGCGTCGATCCTTATTCCGTGCCCGATATCGCCCGCAAGATCGTGCAGCTGGTCGTCGCCGACGATCGCGAGGCCGTGAAACGGGAACTCCGCGCCAAGGCGGTGCGCCAGCTGGCGCGCTATTCCCCCGACATTGTTGGCGAGCAATGGGCCGAATTGTTCGCCCGGCTGAAGCGCGGTGAAAAACCAGTCTCCGCGTTGACTTCGCCGTCCCCGGCAGCGACGGTCGCCGCGCCCCAGACACGTACCGCAGCCGAGTAATCGGCCCACAGGCGAGTAATCAGCATTGTTCCGTCGCGACAAGAAACAGCAATCATCCTCCGAGGCCACGCAAGCTGCGGCGCCTCCCCAGGCAGACGCGCTGCCTGAGATCACGACCATCATCGAGGGCTTTCCGTCGTTCGACATGCCGATGCAGCCGGGCATGCTTACGGACCCGACGGTTTTTGACGTTGAGCCGATTGCATCCATCTACAGCTTCGCCAGCGAGGCTTGCCGTCTCGATCACTTCCTGTCGCCCCGATACCGCTACTGGTGCGATCAACTGAAGGAATACGCGCCGCGCCTTCACCGCAAGCAGTGGGAATGGGTCTACATCTGCGCCGTTCTGCATGAACGCGGACTGTTGACGCATGGCAAGCGCGGCCTTGGCTTCGGCGTTGGCACAGAGCCTTTGGCCGACCTGTTCGCGTCGCTCGGCGTCACCATTGTTGCAACCGATCAGGCGCAGGAAACCGCCGTCGCCGGCGGATGGACCATCTCAAATCAACACAGCTCAAGCCTCGATCAGCTCCGGCAAAAGGGAATCTCGTCCGCCGAGGACTTCTCCCGGCGCGTCAGCTTCCGTCCTGTCGATATGAACGCCATCGACGCAGATCTGAGAGACTTCGATTTCTGCTGGAGCTCATGCTGCTACGAGCATCTCGGGTCGATCGAGCACGGGCTGGCCTTCATCCACGAGTCGATGCGCACGCTGAAACCCGGCGGCATTTCGGTTCACACCACCGAACTCAACCTGTCCTCGGATGACGTGACATTCGAGAGCCCGCACCTCAGCCTGTTCCGCAAGCAGGACTTCCGCCGGCTTGCAACCGAACTGCGGGCCATGGGCCACTCCGTCTCGCCGATCTGCTTCTATCCGGGCGCGCATCCGATCGACAATCATGTCGATCTCCCGCCGTATCAGAGCGACCCCCATCTGAGGCTCGATCTGGCTGGCTTTGCGTCGACCAGCTTTGGCATCATCGTCCAGCGCGGGCCATAGTCGCGCGGGCTAATCCTGCGACGGCGCCAGATCGTAAGCCACCGCCGCATCGCTCAGGTAATACTCTGCCGTGGCCTTGAGGCCTGCCTGCAGCGTCCAGTCCGGCGCATACCCTGTCAGTTCCTTCAGGCGCGCGATCTTCGGCGCGCGGCGCTTCACACTGCCCTTTGGAGATGGATGAAGCGCGATCTCGCCACTCAATTCCGCTGCCTTCATGATGGCATGGCCAAGGTCGCGGATCGTCATCTCGTCTTCTGATCCGACATTCACGACCTGCCCTGCGGCCACGTCGGCATTCGCAAGCAGAATGGTCGCGCGCGCGGCATCCTCGGCATAGATGAAAGACCGCGTGTCTTCGTGACCGTAGAGTTCGTAGACCCCATCACGCGCGCGCGCCAGAAAATCAGGGATCACATGCTTGTCGCCCATGCGCGGCCCATAGGCGTTGTGAAACCGAGCGATCGTGAACGGTATGCCGAAATGCCGGCAGCCATTCACGGTCGCGATCTCGCCATGCGCCTTGGATGCGCCATAGGACCAGCGGGCGTTGAAAATGTCATCGAAGCTCAGCGGCGCGTCCTCGCCCGTCGGCACTTCCCAGCCGAAGCGCGTCACGGTCGATGCATACGCTTCCGATGTGCCGGCATAGAGCCAACGCTTCAGGCGCTGCTGGGGGCCATATTTCTCGATCAGATTCATCGTCGGCAGCGTGCAGCACCGCACAACCTCGAACGGCCGCTCGTAGAAATTCTGCGTGCCGTTCAGCGCCGCCATGTGAAAGACGACGTCGATGTCATCCGGCAGGGCCGCAACCGCGTTGGGGTCGCAGAGATCAGCCGTCACATGGCTGACATTCGGCCGCGCCGTCAGATCGCGATAGAGCACATCGCGCCGGCCGCGGACGAAGCTGTCGACACAGACAACGGAATTTGCCGGATCGGCGGCGAGCTGGCGCGCGATGTAGAAGCCGAGAAAACCGGCGGCGCCTGTAACGAGTATCCTGGTCACGATCCCCTGCCCGCCTCAGCCATCATTCGCAGCGCTGCGCGCCGCGGCCGAGCGCTGGTCCGCAAACAGGCGCGTTCCAATGCCGAGATAGGCGATGTCAGAGCGAACCTGCGAGCGCTCGTCGAGATACTGGTTCCACATGTCGTAGATCACGCCGTCCTGGCGCATCAGTCGCGAAAGGTCCGCCAGGCTGAGGCGCGAGAACGCCGGATTGTTGTTCTGGTAGACGACAAAATCCGCATTGCGGAACGCTTCCTCCGCGGAGGGACACGGCGTCACGCCAAGTCCGGCGATATCTTCGGCCGAGACGGCGGGATCGTAGGCCACCAGCTGCATGCCCGGAAACTGCGCCTTGAGCGCGGCGATGAGCGGTATCGCCAGCGTGCCGCGAAGATCCGAAGTCTCGGGCCGCCCCTTGAAGGCCACGCCCATGATGACGCCCTTGGCCACCTTGTCGCGCGGAATGCGGGAGGTCACTTCGTCCGCCACGATATCGGCGGTGCGCGCCGGCAGCGACTCGTTCACCTGCCGCCCCAGCATGGAGAGCCGGATATCGCCATCGCTTTGCGGCACGCCCTCGACAAGGATGTAGGGGTCTTTCTCCAGGCACGGCCCGCCCACCGGTCCCGGCATCGGCATCCCGCCCCGCGGATAGCCGACATTGCCCGCTTCGATCACTTCCGGCGCCGATACGCCGATGAGATCGCAGATTTCCGCGACTTCATTGGCGAACGCGAACATGAGATCGCGCTGCGTGTTGTTGATCAGCTTGATCATCTCCGCCGTCTCGAGATCGCTGACGCGGATCGTCGTGGGCGTGAGATAGTTGAACAGCTGCGCCGCGCGCACGGACGAGGCATGGTTCGCGCCGCCGACGATCTGCGGCAGCGTCCGCAGCTCCTGCAGCGCCTTGCCCTCCAGCGTCCGTTCCGGACAGAAGGCGAGATCATAGGGCAGCCCGG
>JAVBYB010000328.1 GCA_030824255.1 bacterium | reverse complement strand
TTCACATACGTCGTGCCCCACGCCTTGAAGAGCAGCTCGCGCGCATCGAGATCCGAAAGCCCCGTCGCCTCCGCTTTCAAGCGGCGGCTAGTCAGCCCTTCGATCTGCGCAAGGATCGCTTCCTCTTCCTCGCTGTCGACCAGCGGCCGCAACACGGGCGGCTTGAAGTAAGCCGTCGGCACAAGCCTTACCGTGTCTGTCCGGTTGATCTCCGCCAGCGGCGGCAGGCCGCGCGTCAAACCCCGCCCCGCAACGCATCGACATACCCGCGCGTCTCGAGGATCGCGGGCAGGCCGCCCGCCTTCATGTAGTCCACGGGCGAGCGGTTCATGAAAGGCGCTCCAGTGTTCGCCAGCTTCGGCCAGCGATCCGCCAGCGCATCCGAGAAATAGAGATGCAGTCCCTTGTAGAGGCCCACCACGCCGCTGATCCGCATCAGCAGGTCCTGATCCGGCCGCGGACTGTCCCCCGCCTTCATCCGCGACCATGTGCGTGCGCTGACACCAAGCAGGGCCGCCGCATCGGCATTGGTCAGCCCCCACGCATCCGCCAGCCGCGCAAACGCCTTCGCCGCGACTTCAAACGTGCGATCGCCCGGCCCGGCCCGGCGCGCCTCGAAGCCCAACGCTGCAATGTCACGCACACCTCTGGCCACAGCCAACCTCGCCATTTGCCTCCATCATATACGTCAAATGGCCCAAACCTTCAAGTCAGCCCCATCCGTTTCCCGCCATGACGGTCAAAACCTCAGCCACCATAGGCAGTTATCGCCGTCTGTTCAGCGGTCGTTCAGGTGCAGATTGCCAGAAGCAGGGTGGGACTTAAACGAAGGGGACGACACGATGTCCGCACGCATTCTCGCCATCGCCAGCCTTGCAGCTCTTGCGGGCGCCTGCGCGTCGTCTCCGCCGCCCCACGCTGGCGGCATGCGCACGGTGAGCTACGATCCGTCCATGCCCGGCCCGATCCAGGGCGTCGGCATCGAAGGTCAGGACATCGTCGTGATGGCGAGCCAGATGGCGAACGACCTCCTCGCCACGCCGCTCATCTCCAGCCAGCAGGTCAGCCCGCGCGTCATCGTGGATGCCGAGTATTTCTGGAACGAGAGCGCCCAGCGCATCAATCCGAACATCTTCACCGACAATTTGCGTGTGAACCTGCAGAAGGCCGCCGCAGGCCGCATCCGCTTCGTCTCCCGCGAGTCCTTCGGCATGGTCGCCGACGAGCGTGACCTGAAGCGCAACGGCACGCTCGACGCCGGCACGCTCACCCCGGTGAAAGCGCAGATGGGCGCCGACTATCGCCTGCGCGGCCGCATCACCTCCACCGAGCAGATCCAGCCGCAGCACGGCCTGATCCAGCGTTACAACCAGGTGGCGGTCGAAATGATCGACCTCGAAACCAGCGAGATCGTCTGGACCGGCATGTATAATGTCGCCCGCGCCGGCGCCGACGACGTCATCTACCGCTAGACGCTGGAGAGGGAGATGCCGTCTCCACGCTCGAAACTGGGATCAGCCTGCGCCCTGTCCGCGCTCGCCCTCGCTGGCTGCGTCAGCATGGACGACACCGTCAGCGTGCCCGCCGCTCAGATGGATGCCTGGCTAGCTGACAAGCCGCCCGGCACGCATCATCTCTACGCTGCCGTCCTCACCGGCGGCCCGCGCAATCGCGTGCTGAACCAGACGCGCGCCGGCCTCGCCGCCTTCGAAGCGGGCGCAGACCAGATCGCCGCCGCCTCTTTCGACGACGCGCTCAATCAGATCGAGACAGTCTACGCCGACAATCCGAAGGCTGAAAAAGCCCGCTCCAACTTCGTCCCCGAGCGCTCGAAGGATTTCAAGGGCGAAGCGTATGAGCGCGCCATGGCGTTCTACTATCGCGGCCTGATCTATCTCGCGCAGGGCGATTACGGCAACGCCCGCGCCGTCTTCCAGGGCGGCCAGCTGCAGGACGCCTTCGCCGAGAACGAGCGCTACCAGTCGGACTTCGCCGTGCTCGATGTGCTGTCCGGCTGGGCCTCCCAGTGCGAAGGCAACCCCGTCCTCGCCCGCGAATTCTACGGCCGCGCGCTCTCCGTACGCCCCGACATCCACATCCCCGCGTCTGGCGACACCATCCTCGCCATCGCCGACATGGGCCTCTCGCCGATGAAAGTGGGCGACGGCGACTACGGCGAATACCTCACCTACCTCCCGCCCGATCGTGTGCCCGAAGCGGCCGCCGACTTCGTCGCGGGCGGCATCGTCTACGCAACGCGCGCAGGCGAAGACCTTTACTGGCAGGCGTCCACGCGCGGCGGACGGCAGGTCGACAAGGTCCTCGCCGGCAAGGCCCAGTTCAAGGACACGACCGCAGGCGTCGCCATCGCCGCTCTCGCGCTCACGGATGTCGCGCTCGATGTCGCTGCCTGGAACTCCTGGGACGACTGGCATGATGGCGGCGACGACACGGACGCAGCCCTCGCCTGGGCGGCCGGCCTCGCCGTCATAGGCATCGGCGCG
>JAVBYB010000002.1 GCA_030824255.1 bacterium | reverse complement strand
GGAGTTTGACGGCGCGGGCGAGCACGCGCGCTTCGGTGTCGCGCCCCTTGGCGGCCATGATGTCGGGCGTGTCGACATGGGAGGTGGGCTCGACGGCCTGCGCGATGATCGGGCCTTCGTCGAGATCCTGCGTCACATAGTGCGCCGTGGCGCCGATGATCTTCACGCCGCGATTGAAGGCCTGCGTATAGGGCTTTGCGCCCTTGAAGCCGGGCAGGAAGGAATGATGGATGTTGATGCAGCGGCCGGAGAGTTTCTCGCTCATCTCCGATGACAGTATCTGCATGTAGCGCGCGAGGACGACGAGATCGGCCTTCAGCGTGTCGGCCAGTTCGAGGATGCGGGCCTCTGTTGCGTGCCTGCCGCCGCGATCAATCGGCAGATGGTAATAGGGAATGCCGTGACGCTCGGCGAGCCAGGCGCAGGTGAGATGGTTGGACACGATGGCGGGCACGTTCATGTGCAGCGCGCCGATGCGCTGGCGATAGAGCAGGTCGTTGAGGCAGTGATCCGACTGCGAGACGAGGATGAGCACGTTGGGCTTGGCGCGGGCGTCGCGCACCTCCCACTCCATGTTCCACTTTTCCGCGATGGGCGTGAACTCGGCAGTGAACTTCGCAAGCGTGAAGCCCGGCGCATCGGGGGCAAACACGAGCCGCATGAAGAAGGCGCCGGTGGAGGCGTCGCCATAGTTGGCGGTCTCCACGATGAAGAGTTGGCGCTGGGCAAGGAAAACGGCCACATCCGCGATGATGCCCACCTCGTCGCGGCAGGCGGCGCGGAGGATGAAGCGTTCCTGGGTGTCGAGCGACATGTCCAAATCCTGGGCGTCTCAAAGTGTGGGAGGCTGCTTGCCGTGAGCCTGATGTGTGGCAAGAAGCAGGCTCTTATCAACCGGGCGGCATGAACACCATGGAAACGCGCGTCTACGTCGTTCGCCACGGCAACACTTTCGACACCGGCGATGTCGTGACCCGCGTGGGCGGGCGCACGGACGTGTCGCTGTCATCGTCTGGCCGTGCGCAGGCGGAGTTGCTGGGGCGGCATTTCGCGGCGACGGCGTTTGCCAGCGCGCGCTCCGGGCCGCTGAAGCGCACGCGGGAGACGGCGCGGGCGATCCTCTCCGTGCGGGCGGATGCGCCGGAGCTGATGACGGACCTGTTCCTGCGCGAGATCGACTATGGGCCGGACGAGAACCGGCCGGAGGATGAGGTGGTCGCGCGGATCGGCCAGACGGCGCTGGAGGCGTGGGAGCGGGACGCGGTTGTGCCGCCGGGATGGCGCGTGGATACGGCGGCGCTGGTGGGCAACTGGCAGGAGACATTCGCGGAGCTGCGCGGCCAGCCGGGCAATCATCTCGTCGTCACGTCGAACGGGATTGCGCGCTTTGCGTTGCATGCGGCGGGGGCCGCGCGGGCCGACGCCAAGCTGGGCACGGCGGCGTGGGGCGTGTTCGTGCTGGAGGGCGAGACGGCGCGGGTGGAGGCCTGGAACGTGCGGGCGCCGGCCTAGACGTCAATCGTCGGAGTTGCGCTTCTTGCCGGTCTTGGGCGAGGCGACGGACGCACGCGTGGCGGACGGGGCGGTGCCCGGCGAGGCGACGCGGCGCGCGATCTCCTTCTCGATGAGCACGAGCGTGCTTGTCGCGGCGGCGTTCTTGGCGTGCTTGGTGTCGCGCGAGATGCGTGCGTTTGATCCCTGATAGGCGCGAAGCTGGAAGTCGGTCATTTCCGACAAGCGCTTTTCCAGCGCGGGGTCGCTGGCGCTTGTCGCCGGCTTCAGCGCGGCTTTGGGCGCGGCGGGTTTGGCGACAGTTGCTTCGTCAGGCGCTTCGTCGGGTGTTTCGACGATGGCTTTGGCGGTTTTGGACCCGACGGCCTTCCTTGCTTTCGGCGCGGCCTTGGCGTCGGACGTCTCTGGCGAGGCTTTGGGCGGTTTGCTCATTTGCGGGGCCTTTCGGGCTCGGGAACGAGCGGCGCAAAAGCCATCGCACGCTCCCACCCCCGGCACAATGTTTCGCATGCGACGGCCCGCCGCGCCCATTGGCCGGCATCGTTACAGTTTGCAGCGCAAGGTGATTTGCCGGAGACTCCCCGCTTCGGCATTGCTGCCGCCGTCAGGTTCCAGCGTGCCAGAACAAGCGTGAGTGCAGCCCCATGAATTTCATCGACCTCGCCGCCCAGCGCGACCAGATTCGCCCGCATATCGAAGCCGCCATCGCGCGCGTGCTCAACACCTGCGGCTTCATCATGGGGCCCGAGGTCGCGAATTTCGAGAAGGCGCTGGCGACCTTTGCGGGCGCGAAACATGCGCTGGCGTGCGCCAACGGCACCGATGCGCTGCTGCTGCCGCTGCGCGCGTGGGAGATCGGGCCGGGGGACGCCGTGTTCGTGCCGAGCTTCACCTTTGTCGCGAGCGCGGAGGTTGCGCCGCTGGTGGGGGCGAGCCCGGTGTTCGTCGATGTGCTGCCGGACACGTACAACATGGACCCGGCCAGCCTCGAGG
>JAVBYB010000387.1 GCA_030824255.1 bacterium | reverse complement strand
GTGTACTGGATCACACCCGGCCTTGTTGACTTGAGCACAGCATTGTCGATCGCGGCTGAACCGGTTCTGAACACCACAGGGAACTGGCCCGCCACGATCCCGCCCAATTTGACGTCGGGGAGCTTCAGCTGCTCGGCGAGCACGGCCAGATCCCAGTTGTCGGCGCGGGCGACGATGCGGTTCTCTTCCGTGGACGAGAATTTGAACTCGGTCGCGTCAACGCGAATAAAGCCACCCGCGAAGGGCCAACGCGCGCTTTCGAGCTGAATCGAATTGAAGCCGATGAGCTGGAAATCGATCGTGCCCTTCTCGATCGGCAGGCCGAGCGTGACCTTCTCGATAGTGATGCGCTGACCGGGCAACGAGCGGAGATCGAACAGGTCTGACACTTCGATGTGGCCCGAGACGCCCTCGAACACGCCTGCGGCGGCAAGCGCGAAGCCAAGATTCTTGAGATCAAGCACGCCGGAAGCGGTGAAGTCTTCGGGCGTCCACTTTGCAGCGCCGGAGATATCGAGACGCCCGGTGACGTTGGCGGGGCCGATGAGCAGGGGCGAGAGATCGCTCGGCTGGAACTGACGCGGGCTGAAGATAAGCGGCGTCGGCTCGAAGGTGAGTGCGCCGTTTCCGCTGTCGAGGCTGTGCTGGCCGGTGACATGCGCCACCTGCAAGCCGGACTTGGCCATGCTGAACGTGCCATCGAAGTCAGCGACGCTGTTCTTGAGGAACGCTTCGCCGCGGAATCCGATCGGCTCGTAGCGGCGGCCTTCGGTCAGCGGGTCTGCGACGTTGAGGGTGAGTTCCGTGACAGAGCCCGAGAGATTGTCGCCCTGCCCGCCCAGATTGAACGCCGCGCCGAGATCACTGACATGGCCTTCATCCAGGTCCGCGGTGACGCGCGCCACCTTGCCGTCGATCTTCCAGCCATTGCGAAGATCGAGTTCGCCGGTGAGGTCCGGGATACGGATGGGAATGACTTTCTCGCGCGCATCAAGCGTGAGATCCGCGGTAGCAGGGTCCATGTCGAAATTCGCACGAAAGCCGCCTTGCGTGCGCCAACCGATCGAGGTTGCGCCAAGATCGAGCTTCACGCCAAAGCCGTCGCCTTCTATCGGCAACGACAGCGCCGCCAGACGCCCCTGGCCCACCAGACCATCGCCGGACCGCTGCGCCAGATGCCCGATCGGCGTATAGCGCAGCGCGGCCTTGCCGAACTGCGTCGCGCCATAAGCTGCCTTGTCCCACTGGATCACCGCGCCTTGCGGCGCATCGGCGATGAAGGATTCGCGATCCCAGCGCACGCCGACCTGCGCCGTGCCGCGCGCCGCGGTCCACGAACCACCGCCCAGTGCGCCGTCGAGACGAATGCTGAGCTTGCCGGTGGCTGCGCCGCTTGCGCCCTGGGTCGCAATGTCGAGATCGGTGAAGTCGCCGGAGACGACATCACTACCCACTTTCCAGGATTTCAGCGATGCTGCGCCGGACATTCCCATGCGTTCAATGTCGCCGCCAGCCTTGGCGATAGTGATGGCAAGCGGCGGCGCGCCTCCGCCCTGCAATGCGAGGTTGCCGGATGCGGTCCATGCATTCGTGAGCACGTTGAACGTGCCAACCACATCCTTGCCGGTGGGCGCGTTGGCCTTGAGCGAGAGGCCGCTTCCGGCGGTGAGCTCCGCGCCGGCGTGCAGCGAGACATCGATGGCAGCGCCAGCGGCGCGTGCGGACCACGGCATACGTGTGGAGAAGGACTGCCCGGCGCGATCAATGGCGCGATTGAGCGCTGCGCCATGCGAAGGCAGGACGGATTCCAGAGGACCCGCCGCGGCAGCAGCGAGAGCCCTGCGCTGCTGGGACGAGATGAGGCCGGCGCGTGTCTCGGCCGTGCCGTTGATGATGGCAAGCTGATCGTTGGCGATCTGCAGGCGCCCGCCGATTTCCACCTGTCCAGCGGAGGCTTGTGGCGTGTGAATGTCTTCCAGCGTCAGCGCGATGTCGCCGGCAGCGCCCGCGCCTTCTGGCTGTATGAGCGTTGAAGCGCCGGCCCTGGTCCACTCGACGCCGGCGAAGCCGCCCTCGCCTGTCGACGCATCGAGCTTCAGGCGCTGGACCTTAGCGATCCAGTTGGTGAGATTGAAGACTTCGCCGCCGAGCGCCGGCGCTTCGAACTCTGCATCGACGATTGCGTCGGCAACCTTTCCATCGACAGTGGCAAGCGATGCGATGCTCGCTTTTCCACCGCCCTTCATCACGCCCGCGGCCTGCTGCAGCGTTGCGTCAATCCTGACGCCCGCGAGCGTCGTGCCTTGCGCGGCGAACTTGTCGAGATCGACTTTCAGCGCGCCGGAGATGTCTTCGCCTGCAACCCGCGCACGCAGGGAAGCGGTGTTGAGATCCATTGTGCCGCCGCCAATGCCGAGAGAGGCTGGCTTTGCATCCATCTCGACGACAAACACATCGGCGTCTTCGGACACGACGCGGCCTGTTGCAGTAACGGGACCTGAGAGCGTGTCCG
>JAVBYB010000003.1 GCA_030824255.1 bacterium | reverse complement strand
CCCTCTCGGTTGCAGCGTTCGGCGTCGCCGCCTTCGCGCAGCAGCCGACCGCGCCGGCAACGCCGCCGGCCGAACAGCCTGCTGTCGCCCCGACGACTGATCCGGCTGCCGCCGCTCCGGTTGATCCCAATGCACCAGTCACGGCTGTGCCCGCGCCGACGACGGAAGTCGTTCCGCCGCAACCGACCGTGACGCCGCCGACGACGGCCGCAGCTGGCGCCCATGGCGGCGAAGAGCATGCTGCAGCCGGTGACCACGGCTCTGGCGGCCACGGCTCCCGCATGCCGGCCGAAGGCTGGGCGCACGAGGAGATGTTCGGCACGCTCGACCAGAACGCGATGCAGCGCGGCTTCAAGGTTTACCAGAAGAACTGCTCGTCCTGTCACGGGATGAAGCTGCTGTCGTTCCGCAATCTCGGCGACGTCGGCGGCCCGTTCTATGACGCGCGCTATCCGAACCCGAACGATAATCCGGTCGTGAAGAACATCGCCAGCCAGTTCATGGTCTCGAAAGTGGACCCGGACTCGGGCGGCATCGTTTCCGTTCCGGGCATTCCGTCGGACGCCTTCCCGAGCCCCTACGCCAACGCCATCGCGGCCGCTGTCGCGAACGGCGGCGCTGCTCCGCCGGACCTGTCGGTCATGGGGAAAGCGCGCGCTGGCGGCGCGGGCTATATCTACAACCTGCTGCTCGGCTTCACGCCGCCGCCGGCGGGCCTGCAGGTCAACCCGGGCCAGCACTACAATGACAGCTTCCACGGCGACACGGCCGGCCAATGGTCGGGTGATCCGCGTCACAAGCCGGCGGGCGGCTTCCTTGCGATGGCTCCGCCGCTGCAGGAACTCGACATCCGCCTCCAGCGCGATTGTGTTGAGGGCGCTGCGGGCGGCGCGGCGTGCGACAAGAACACGTTCGATGACGGCACGCCGACCACGATGGAGCGTCAGGCTCACGATGTGGCCGTGTTCCTTGCCTGGGCTTCGGATCCCAAGCAGGTTGCGCGCAAGCAGATGGGTGCGGCTGTGATCCCGTACCTGATGATCCTCGCGATCTTCGTGTTCCTGTCCTACCGCCGCCTCTGGCGTAATATCGAGCACTAGGCTCGAACGACCTATCGCTGGCCGGCGCGCGACGGAAATCGCACGCCGGCCAGTTTGATTCTGCTCAGGACCGTGTTGGGGGACAGGCGCTAGTCTGCGCTGCGTGGTCAGCCGCGATACGCCGCAAGGCGTATGCCGGGATCCGCGATGTCCTTCGGGGCTGTTGGACGGACGGATCCCGGTTCTTCATATTCGCCCGCGCGCATGAGCGGTCCTTCCGTGCTGGCCGTAACGCCTCGAATGGGTAGAGTGCGGCCACGCCTCAACCGCACCGCACGGACCCCAGCATGACCAAATGGACGCTTGGCATCATTGGCGGGTCCGGGCTGTATCAGGTTCCGGGCATCGCGAACGGGCGTTGGGAGACGATCACGTCGCCCTGGGGCGTGCCGTCTGACCAGGTGTTCCGGGGCCAGCTTGCCGGCGTGGACGTGGTGTTCCTGCCGCGGCACGGACGCGGGCACAGGCTGGGACCGACGCAGCTGAACTATCGCGCGAACATCGACGTGATGAAGCGGGCGGGCGTGACGGACATACTCTCGCTGTCGGCGTGCGGCTCCCTGAAGGAGGAAATGGCGCCGGGCGATTTCGTGCTGGCGGACCAGTTCATCGACCGGACGTTTGCGCGCGAGAAGAGCTTCTATGGCGAGGGAGTGGTGGCGCACGTCTCGATGGCGCATCCGGTGTCGTCGCGCCTTGCGGGGATTGCCGCTGATGAAAGTGAGGCGCTGGGCGTTCGAACCCATCGCGGTGGGACCTATATAGCTATGGAAGGCCCGCAATTCTCGTCGCTGGCCGAGTCCAACCTCTATCGCAGCTGGGGCTGCGCGGTGATCGGGATGACGAACATGCCGGAGGCCAAGCTGGCGCGGGAGGCGGAGATTCCCTATGCCACCGTCGCGATGGTGACCGACTATGACTGCTGGCGCGAGGAAGTGGCGGCGGTTTCCGTTACGGACGTGATGAAAGTCCTGCATGGCAATGCAGAAAAGGCGGCGGGGCTGGTGTCACGCGTGGCGCAGCGGATGTCGGTGGCGCCCCGAACTGCGGACCCGGATGGCATTGATACCTGCCTCGACCATGCGATCATCACGGCTCCGCAGTTCCGCGATGCAGCTCTTGTCTCGCAGCTCGATGCTGTCGCCGGTCGGGTGTTAAGGGCTTGACGGAAACGGGCGCGTACTTCCACATCCCGGGCGCGGCGCGGAAGAGAGTTTGATGCCCGACAACCTTCTGTTGTTCATCGGGCTGACCACGCTGGTCAGTTTCGCGCCGGGACCGAACGTGATGTTCATCATGTCCCAGGCGGCGCTGCGCGGTCATCGCGCGGGCGTCATGGCCGGGTTCGGCATCCAGATCGCCAACCTCGTTTATTTCACGCTGACGGCGATGGGCCTTGGCGTGCTGATGCAGACGTCCGAGC
>JAVBYB010000238.1 GCA_030824255.1 bacterium | reverse complement strand
CGCGCTTCGGGGTCGGCGCGCACGAGGAGGGGCGACAGGTCGAGGTCGTCGAGCATGGCGGAGCCGCGCGAGACCTGATGGAGCAGGTCGGTGCGGCCGATGATTTCGTCGAGGCGCGTGAAGCCCAGCTCGGCGAGGATTTCGCGAACCTCCTCGGCGATGAAGGTCATGAGGTTCACGACCTTGTCCGCCGTGCCCGTGAACTTGGCGCGCAGGCGTTCGTCCTGCGTGCAGACGCCGACGGGGCAGGTGTTGGAATGGCACTGGCGGACCATGATGCAGCCCATGGCGAGCAGGCTGGCCGTGCCGATGCCATACTCTTCAGCGCCGAGCATTGCGGCCATGACGATGTCCCGGCCCGTGCGGAGGCCGCCATCGGTGCGCAGCGTGACCTGGTCGCGCAGGTTGTTGAGCGTGAGGACATGGTGGGCTTCGGCGAGGCCGATTTCCCATGGCAGGCCGGCGAACTTGATGGAGGACTGGGGCGACGCGCCGGTGCCGCCGACATGGCCGGCGATCAAGATGACGTCGGCTTTCGCTTTCGCAACGCCCGCCGCGATCGTGCCGACGCCGGAGCGCGAGACAAGCTTCACGCAGACGCGGCAATCCGGGTTGATCTGCTTCAGGTCGTAGATGAGCTGGGCGAGATCCTCGATCGAATAGATGTCGTGGTGCGGCGGCGGCGAGATGAGCATCACGCCGGGCGTCGCATAGCGGTTGCGGGCGATGAACTCGGTGACCTTGAAGCCGGGCAGCTGGCCGCCCTCGCCGGGCTTGGCGCCCTGCGCGACCTTGATCTCGAGCTCCTTGCAGTTGTTGAGGTATTCAGCAGTGACGCCGAAACGCCCTGAGGCGACCTGCTTGATCATCGAGTTGGCGTTGTCGCCATTGGGCATGGGCTTGTAGCGCTCGCGCACTTCGCCGCCTTCGCCGGACACGGATTTCGCGCCGATGCGGTTCATCGCGATGTTGAGCGTGCCGTGCGCTTCAGGCCCGAGGGCGCCGAGCGACATGCCGGGCGTGACGAAGCGCTTGCGGATTTCGTTGACCGACTGGACGTCGTGCAGCACCGCCGGCTTCGGCTTCGGCTGCGGCTTGAAGTCGAGCAGGTCGCGGAGTTGCACCATCTTCTTCTTGGCGTTCGCGAGTTTGGAATACTTGCGGAAGGCCGCGTAGGAGTTGGTGTCGCACGCATGTTGCAGGGCGTGGATCAGTTCGCCTGACAGCGCGTGCGCGTCGCCATTGGTGCGGACACGGTAGAAGCCGCCGATGGGCAGCACGGCAACGGAGGCGTTCCAGGCCTTGGCGTGAAGGTCGATCGCCTTGCGCTGCAGGCCGGCGAGGCCGATGCCGGAGATGCGGCTGGTCATGCCGGGGAAGTAATCGGCGACGAGCGCGCGGGAGAGGCCGAGGGCTTCGAAGTTGTAGCCGCCGCGATAGGAGGAGATGACGCTGATGCCCATCTTCGACAGGATTTTCAGCAGACCTGCCTCGATCGACTTCTTGTAGTTCAGCACGACCTTGCCGAGCGGCGTGTCGCCGAACAGGCCCTTGGCGTGGCGATCCGCTAGCGTTTCCTGCGCCATGTAGGCGTTGACGCACGTGGCGCCGACGCCGACGAGAACGGCGTAATAGTGCGTGTCGAGGCATTCGGCCGAACGGACGGTGATCGAGCAGAAGGTGCGCAGGCCGTGGTTCACGAGCCAGGAATGCACGGCGCCCGCAGCGAGGATCATCGGGATGCCGGCGCGTTCAGGGCCCTGCGCCTCGTCTGTCAGGATGATGTGGCCGCGGCCTGATGAGACAGCGACGCGCGCTTCCTCGCGCACGCGCGCGATGGCGTCACGCAGGGCGATACCGGGTGAGCCGCCCGCATCGACGGGGAAGGTGCAGTCGATGATGGCGACCTGTTCGCCGATCGTCTCCAGCATGCGCGTGTACATGCCGTTGGTGAGCACGGGGCTTTCGAGCACGAACACGTTCGTTTGCGTGGCGTCTTCCGCGAGGATGTTGCCGAGGTTCTTGAAGCGCGTACGCAGGCTCATCACCCGCTCTTCGCGCAACGGGTCGATGGGCGGGTTGGTGACCTGCGCGAAGTTCTGGCGGAAGAAGTGGGAGAGGGGGCGGTAGTGGTCCGAGAGAACCGCGAGCGGCGAGTCATCGCCCATGGAGCCGATGGCTTCCTTGCCGTCCTCCGCCATGGGGGAGAGGATCAGTTCCACGTCTTCCATGGTGAGGCCGGCGGCGTGCTGGCGGCGCAGGAATTCCTGCCGCTCACTGTAGAGGCGCGGCTCCGGGCCGGGGCCGATGACGGGCTCAAGCTCGACGACGTTGGAGAGCCATTGTTCATAAGGGTGGCTGCCCGCGAGACGGTCAATCAGGGATTTGTGGTCGTAGAATTTTCCCTCGCGCACATCGACGGCGATCATGCCGCCCGGCGGCACGCGGCCTTTCGAGACGATCACCTCGTCGCTGATCGAGCACATGCCCGCTTCGGAGCCGACGGCGAGCACGCCATCGTCGG
>JAVBYB010000198.1 GCA_030824255.1 bacterium | reverse complement strand
CTTCAACGCTTTCTGGCCACTGCATGGAAGAAAGCGCCAGATAGGCCACGGCGGCGCGGCCCTTGGCGGCATAGACCGCACGGGTCGCCTGCTCGTCCATCGGGCTGCCGCCAATTGCGGTGGTGGAGGTGGCGATCTCCTGCGCGCTGACAATCGACCAGGCGTTCACCAGCGCCAGCTGGTCGCCGATCTGCTGCGGCGTGAAATCGGTAAGCTGGTCGCGGCGGCGCAGGCGGCGGTCATAGTTTACCAGCGCATCGCGCGCGGCGCGCAGCTGGATCGCCGTAGAATCTTCGGTGACGAGGCGCGAGGCGGCCTGCAGGTCTGCATCCGGCGTGCCGGCGGCGGTCGTCTGGACATTGGCAAGCTTGATCACGTCGCCGAGGCTCGACGCCATGGCGGACTGGTAGGCGGGCTTGGCCGTCAGGCGCGCCATCGGCTCCCACGGGTCGGCGTCGGCGGCCCAGCCCAGCTGGTCGAAGTGCTGTTCCATCAGCGTGGCGGCACCGCCAGCCCACGGGGAGGCCCATTCGGCGCGATTGACCAGCTGCTCAAAATCACGGTCGCCCACATCGCTGGAGGCAATGGTCATGACCGGATAGGCGGCCAGCAGGACGACAATCGCGGTGGCGTTGAACCAGAACTGGATGTGCTGGAAAACTGTCTTGCGGCGCGGGTGAACGGCTTCGTCCTCGGCATCGTCCTCCACGTCCGCATCAGCGGGCGCGATTTCGGCCTCGATGATATCGTCGTGCTCCGGCTCCCGCTTGCGAAGCGGGAACGGCCGATCGTTCTCGGCGACGCGTTGCGTCTCCGTATCATCTTCGACAACGACCATGTCGCGTCGCAGTTTGAGAACCGACATTGCCCAGCCCCAGCCAGCGCAGACCCGAAGGCGGACCCTGAATGAGCCCGGCGTTAACCTCAACCCAACAATCGTTTATGTGGCGTTACCGGTTGGTTAGCGTCCGCCGGCGGCGCCACGAAACGAAATAGTCTCCACCCGACCGGATTCTAGCGTGATTTGAATCGGAAATGTGGCATTCGCGGGCTGCGTGTGTGGCCCAAACACCATGAGATGCAGTCCGCCAGGGCCGAAAATGACGCGCTCTCCGGCCGGCAAATCCACAGAATCCAGCTTCTGCATCGCGGCCATGCCGTTCGATTCGCTGGAGGTATGAATCTCCACATTGTCAGCTTCCGGTGAGGTTACGCCGACGATCCGGTCCGCAATGGTCGAGGTGATCGCAAAATAGGCGACGCCCACGCCGCCGTTAACCAATGGCGCGCGGTAGGTGGCGTCATCAACCGTCAGGCTGACCGTCTCCCCGCCGCAAGCGGCAAGCAGCAGGGCCGAGAGGGCGGCGAGCAGCAGCTTTTTCATCACGGGCGCCAGAAGCCGACGATGCGACGGACTTCGTCCATCACCGGAGCGGCGATTTCGTTGGCGCGTTCGGCGCCGCCCTTGAGCACGCGGTCCACCTCGCCCGGATCGTTCATCAGGCGGCGCATCGTGTCGGCGACCGGCCCGAGCTTGGTCACCGCCAGATCCGCGAGCGCGGGCTTGAACTTGCCGAAGCCGTGCCCGCCAAACTCGTCCAGCACGTCCTGTTCGCTCTGGTTGTTCAGCACGGCATAGATGCCCACGAGGTTGGCGGCTTCCGCCCTGCCCGCGAGGCCCTTTACCTCGGATGGCAGCACGTCCGAATCCGAAGTGGCGCGCTTGATCTTCTTGGCGATCTCGTCGGCCGTATCGAGCAGGTTGATGCGCGAGGCGTCTGACGGGTCCGACTTCGACATCTTCTTCGAGCCGTCCTTGAGAGACATGATGCGCGCGCCCGGGCCCTGATAGATCGGCTCCGGCAGCGGGAAGAAGCCCGGCGCGTTGAAGTCGCGATTGAACTTGCCCGCGATGTCGCGGCTCAGCTCAAGATGCTGCTTCTGGTCTTCACCCACCGGCACGTGCGTTGCCTTGTAGGCGAGAATGTCGGCTGCCTGCAGCACGGGATAATCGAACAGGCCGACGGAGATGTTCTCCGCATCCTTGCCCTGCGACTTGTCCTTGAACTGCGTCATGCGTTCGAGCCAGCCCATGCGCGCAACGCAGTTGAGGATCCAGCCAAGCTCCGAATGCGCCAGCACAGAGGATTGCGCAAAGATGATCGACTTCGCCGGATCGACGCCAGCGGCAAGATAGGCCGACGCGATCTCACGCGTCTGCGCGGCCAGCAGTTTCGGGTCCTGCGGAACGGTAATGGCGTGCAGGTCGACCACGCAGAAGATGCAAGGATACGCATCCTGCATCTTCACGAACTTCACCAGCGCGCCGAGATAGTTCCCAAGGTGGAGGCTTCCCGAAGGCTGCACGCCCGAGAACACCCGCTTGGGGCCGGAATATTCGATCTGCTTCTGCTCGGACATGAGCGGGGACTTATCAGCCCTCGCCGCCAGACGGAACCCCGGCCACGCCCTTCTCGCGCCGCAGCGCGCCCTTGATCTCGGCAACCGTCACCGCCCGCAGGGCGA
>JAVBYB010000062.1 GCA_030824255.1 bacterium | reverse complement strand
GACGGCATCGGGCTCCCCCCGAACCACGCGAGCGCTCCGGGTTACGGCATGAGTCTTGTCGACATGATGATCAAGCAGATCGGAGGGGAGCTCCGGACCGAAACCCGCTCTGGCGCCCGCTTTACCATCTCCGCGCCACTGCCCAAAAACGCTTAGCGCTTGAATGCGATGGAGCGCGCCAGCCACTTGGCTTCTTGGGGCAGTAGTTATGGGTTCGCCGTTGTCCGCGTATTGGTGTCGAGTTTGTCTCGCCTGATGTGCGAGGTAGCGTACCGACAGACGGGGACATGAGGCGCAGAGATGTCGGTCCTCAGAAGGAGGCGGGTCGTGCGGCATCTCAGACGCTTCAGAAACTATGGCCTACCTACCTATGCGCTTTGGGTCTCCATTTTTCTCGTCATTGGGATACTGACCTGGTCCTCGGTGATCTCCCGTTAGAACGCGCTCGCGATAATCCAGTGGTGAGTCCACTCGACTGCGGCCGTTCAGCCCCCGGAGACTTTTTGCGGGCTCCAATCTTCGACGCGACCTTCCCAATACACAAAGGCGCTCGCGCCGATCGTCCAGCTGACGTCGCCTGAGAACGGCAACCAGAAGCCATGATGCTGACGATAGTCGGTAAAGCGCCCTTGCCATGGCGTCGGCGTGAACGTGTCCTTCACGCCGCGCGGCCGGTCAGCGGCGAAGACGCTGGCGATCCGCCCATCACTGTCGAGCGTCAATGTGACTTCGGCTTCGGCATCACCGGCGCCCGCGCTGACAATCAGGCGATCCGGACCATGGCTGCGCCAGCGCAAGGCTGTATTGAACAGGATGGCGTCTGGCGCCCAGGAGAGTTCGGCCAGATATCGCATCAGCTCCGCGCGCGTGAGTGCTGGCGAAGGACGCAGGTGAGCAATCTTGATGAAGCCGAGCGCCCGCACGTCGAGCACACCGTCGCCGCCGGACAGTGCATCGCGCACGGAGACCATGCCAAGAGGGCCGGTGCGGGCGCGCCATTCGAATGCGCAGGCATGGATGGAGATGGTCTGCCGGGCGCTGAATTTCATCCAGCCTGAAGCAGCGTCCTGCCGCATCCTGCCAGTCTGCCTGAGACACACGTCCCGGCCGGTAAGCGTATTAGCGCCCAGTCTCAGCGCGAGATCGTAGACCGCAGGCGGCAGTCGCCGCCGGACTTCATCTCCCATTGCATCAGCGCCTCCGGAAAACACCCTAACGGCAATCGCGCACAATGAACCGAACCAAATGCATGTGAACGTGTTAGAGGTGAGGTTCAGCATCACCGAAAGACATAGGCATTCCTCTGCGCGAGCGCGTTGCGATCATCGGCGCCGGCCATGTCGGCGCCACGACGGCGTACGCGCTGATGCTGCGGGCGTTGTTCCACGAGATCGTCCTCATCGACCGTGACGCGGCGTTGGCAGATGCAGAAGCAGCCGACCTGTCCGATGCAAATGCGCTGGCGCGACCCGCCAGGATATGGGCCGGAACCTATGCCGATGCGGCGTCGGCGCGGATTGCCGTCATCACAGCCGGCGCCGCCACGCAGGGATCGCAGACGCGTCTGTCTGTTGCCGCACAAAGCGCCGAAATCGTCGCCGGATGTGCAAGCCAGCTCGCCGGTGCAGGCTTTCGCGGCGTGCTGGTCGTCGCCGCCAACCCGGTCGACCTCATGGCGCAAGTGGCGTTCAGGCACACGGGCTTGCCTGCGTCTCAGGTCATCGGAACCGGAACGCTTCTGGATTCGAGCCGTCTCCGACAGCGTCTAGCCGAACGTCTCAACGTGGCGCCGGCATCTGTAAACGGTGATGTACTGGGTGAGCACGGCGACAGCGAGATCGCCGCATTTTCGACGGTGCGGATCGGGGGACTTACGCTGGAGCATTTCGCCGGGGCCGAGCGCGGCCCCAACCGCGCGCAACTCGCCGACGACGTCAGGCAGGATGGTTATCGTATCGTCGCGGGCAAAGGCTACACGTCATTTGGAATCGCTACCGCGACCGTCCGCATCTGCGAGGCGATCCTGCGTGACGAGAAAGCGGTATTGCCGGTATCGACGCTGACTACGGGACAGTATGGGATTGTGGACATATTCCTCAGCTTGCCCTGCGTGCTTGGAGCAGCGGGCGTGGAACGCGTTCTTACGCCGGACCTGACTGCCAGCGAACAGGCGGGTCTTGTCGCGTCGGCGAATGTCCTGGTTAAAGCGCTGGCCGCGCTGGATGCCTCGCTGTGACTGACGCCATGCGATTGAGCCTCGTGCGCGGTGTGCACACGGCGATCTATATCGTCATGGCAAGTTTGGTGGTCGCCGTATTTTTCGGCGGCCTAGTTGGTGCGAGCGGGTTTTGGCTCTTCGCGGCGGTGGTCCTTGTGGTGATCGAGGCGTCGGTTTTCGTCGGAAGCGGCATGAAGTGTCCTCTCACCGCCGTCGCTACGAAGTATGGCGCCTCGCCTGGCGCCGACACGTTCCTCCCCGAACAGTTCACGCGACACACGCTAAAAGTATTCGGCCCCCTGATTGTTCTCAGTCTTCTGCAGATCGTTGCTCGTTGGTCGGGCGTGCTGCGTTAGCGCCCACACGATGTTCTCTCCCGGTCCCGGCAACGTCCGCAATGGGTCAATCCCGGTCGGGACAAAGCCTTATTGCCAACGTCTGTCGACGATCCTGTTCGCGCCAGTGGCGACGTTCGTTGGTTTGTCTCGATGAAATTTGGAGCTACTCGCTTCGATTGCACCAACGTTCCCAAAAGCATCCTGGACGGGTCAACCACCGCAAAACCCATCTCAACTCTGGTTGGAGCGAGATAGGCATTTCCGGCCATTTCCCGCTCGATCTTGCAGTGGCATGATCCTGACCAGACAAGAAGGTTCGACAAAAAGGTGTGGCCGGCAAACACCCGACAGCGGTAGTGGTTGACCGTCGGTGATACCGTCCGGTCACTCCCACTCGACTATCAATCGACCCTTCGCCACTTATCGCTTTCGCACGAACAGCTAGCGATGGTTTTGACAGCACCGTCAAGGAAGCCGTCAAGAATTCCCACCGACCTTCCAACCCCGCGACACCGCGCCCCGCGTATCATCGAAAAGCGAAAGCGGGAGGTTGGGAACCGTTCGGACACATCGCTAAACGGTTCATATTGGCGAGAGAGCGCGCGCATTTGAAGTGAACTTTATGCGTTCTTAATGCCGGGGCACAGGTCCCCTGCTCGCGTCTTAATGCGCACTTCGTCATTTCGATCTCTGACCAGGATCGGAGGGCCACAATGGCCGAAGTCATCGCAATCGGTTTCATCTGCATCGCTTTTGCCGCTTTCGGCGCGATGATTTCCGGCCTCAGCAAAATCTAGGACCGCCCATGTCGCTCGACCTCTCATTAGGAGCGGCGCTGGCCGCCTGTCTGTTTGTGTTCTTCCTCATCGCGCTTCTGCGCCCAGAGAAATTCTAAGGAGCGCTGCTGATGACCGCCGAAGGCTGGACGCTGATCATCGTCTTCACCGCCTTTGTCGCGCTGATCGCGCGGCCAATGGGGCTTTACCTCGCCGCCGTATTTGAGGGACGCCGTACCTGGCTGTCACCTGTGATCGCGCCGGTCGAGCGCGCCTTCTACGCGCTGAGCGGCGTTCGGGCCGAGACGGAACAGAGTTGGAAAGGGTATGCGGCAGCGCTGCTGATGTTCAGCTTCGCAGCGACGCTAGCTCTCTTTGCGCTGATGCAGGTTCAGCACCTGCTGCCGCTGAACCCGGAGGGCTTTGGACCTGTACCCGCCAACGTCGCGATGAACACGGCTGTCAGCTTCGTCACCAACACGAACTGGCAGGCTTATGGCGGCGAGAGCACGATGAGCCATCTGACGCAGATGGCCGGCCTTACCGTGCAGAACTTCCTGTCGGCGGCCGCAGGCATTGCGATTGCCGTTGCCTTCGCGCGCGGCTTCGCACGCCAGGGAGCCGGACAGATCGGCAACTTCTGGGTCGATATGACGAGGGCGACACTCTATGTTTTGTTGCCCATCTCCATTCTGTTTGCACTTTACCTGCTCGCGTCCGGCGTTCCGCAGACGTTTGCGGGCTCGCTACAGGGCACGACGCTGGAAGGCGTTCCGCAGGACATCGCCGTAGGGCCATTCGCTTCTCAGGAAGCCATCAAGATGCTCGGCACCAATGGCGGTGGACCGTTCAACGCCAACTCGGCGCACCCCTTCGAGAACCCGGACGCACTCACCAACCTGATGCAGATGCTGTCTATCTTCGCCGTGGGCGCAGGGCTTGTGGTGATGTTCGGGCGGATGGTCGGCGATGAGCGCCAGGGCTGGGCGATCCTTACCGCCGTGGGCGTGCTCTTTCTGATCGGCGCTGGCGTTTCCTACTGGGCTGAAGCGCAAAGCACTCCAGCCCTGATGGCCGCCGGCGTTGATCCATCAATGGGCAATATGGAAGGCAAGGAAATCCGCTTCGGCATCTCCGCCTCATCACTGTTCGCCGTCGTGACGACAGCGGCGTCGTGCGGAGCGGTCAACGCGATGCACGACAGCTTCACCTCGCTCGGCGGCATGATCCCGCTGATCAACATTCTGGTAGGGGAGGTTATTGTAGGCGGCGTCGGCGCGGGCTTCTACGGGGTCATGCTGTTTGCGATCCTGGCGATCTTCATTGCCGGACTGATGGTTGGCCGCACGCCAGCCTATCTCGGCAAGAAGATCGAGGCTCGCGAGGTGAAACTGGCGGTGCTGGCAATCCTCGCCTCGCCGCTCGCGATCCTGGTAGGGACAGCTATCGCTTCGGCCACTGAGGCCGGACGTGCGGGTATCCTCAACATCGGGCCACACGGCTTCTCGGAGATCTTCTATTCCTTCGCATCGACCGCCGGAAACAACGGCTCGGCGTTTGGCGGCCTGACTGCGAACACGGACTTCTACACCTACGCCCACGCCATCGCGATGCTGATTGGCCGTTTTGCCGTGATCATCCCTGCGCTTGCGATTGCTGGCAGCCTTGCTGCCAAACCGGCGGCCCCAGCCTCCGCAGGCGCGTTCCCGACATCTGGACCGCTGTTTATCGGCCTGCTCGCCTTCGTGATCGTCGTCGTCGGCGCTCTCACCTTCCTGCCTGCCCTCGCTGTCGGTCCGATCGCCGAAGCGACAGCGAACACGCTCAACTGAGGCTTCACGTCATGAGCAGCAAACCCATCTCGCTTTTCGACAGCGCCATCCTGCGCCAGGCGGCCATCGCGGCATTCGCCAAGATGAACCCGCTGAAGCTGTGGCGAAACCCGGTTATGTTCGCCACCGAGCTGGCGGCAATCTATGTGCTGATCCTGTTCTTGCGCGATCTGGCCTCCGGGGCCCCGGAAGCGGCGTTCGCGGGGCAAATCGCCTTCTGGCTGGCGTTGACAGTTTGGTTCGCAACGTTTGCGGAGGGCATCGCGGAAGGGCGCGGTAAAGCGCAGGCGGCGAGCCTTCGCCGTGCGCGGTCGGAACTGATGGCGCGACGTTTGGTGAATGGTGCCGCGCAGGCGCCCGTTGCTGCCAGTGATCTGAAGCTTGGCGACCTTGTCGAAGCCAAAGCCGGAGAGTTCGTCCCCGGCGATGGCGAAGTGGTGGAAGGCGTCGCAACGGTAGATGAAAGCGCCATAACCGGTGAGAGTGCGCCGGTGATCCGCGAGGCGGGCGGCGACCGTTCCGCTGTGACCGCTGGTACGCGCGTGCTTTCGGACCGCATCGTGATCCGCATCACCGCTATCCAGGGCGACACGTTTCTCGATCGGATGATCGCGCTCGTCGAAGGCGCCTCGCGACGCAAGACACCGAATGAAATTGCACTCAGCGTTCTGTTAGCCGGGCTGTCACTGATCTTCGTGCTTGCGGTAGCGACCATTCCCGCCTTCGCATCGTATTCCGGTGGCATCGTCAGCGCGGTGGCGCTCGCATCGCTGTTCATCGCACTGATTCCCACCACAATCGGTGGCCTCCTGTCTGCGATCGGCATAGCGGGCATGGACAGGCTCGTTCGCTTCAACGTGCTCGCCACGTCAGGCCGAGCCGTGGAGGCGGCAGGTGACGTCGATGTCCTTCTTCTCGACAAGACCGGCACGATAACATTGGGTGACCGTCAGGCCGTCGCCTTTATTCCGGCTCCGGGAGTGAGCGAGCAGGATCTGGCGGTAGCCGCCCAGCTCGCCTCGCTATCGGACGAAACGCCTGAGGGCCGCTCCATCGTTGTCCTGGCCAAGGAACGCTTTGGCCTGCGTGGCCGCGAGATGGCGGAGGCGCGCTTCCTGCCCTTCTCCGCCCTGACGCGCATGAGCGGCGTCGATATCGATGGCGCCACAATCCGCAAAGGCGCCGTCGATGCGGTAATCACTCACGCTCGCTCGCGCACCGATAAGGTGGAAGTCTCTCCAGAGGTCCGCAAGGCCGCCGATAAGGTGGCGCGCGAAGGCGGAACACCTCTGGCCGTTTCGCGCGACGGCCATGTGCTCGGGATTGTCCACCTCAAGGACGTCGTCAAAGGTGGCGTGAAGGAGCGCTTCGCCGAGCTGCGCCGCATGGGCATCCGCACAGTCATGATCACGGGCGACAACCCGCTTACTGCGGCCGCGATTGCCGCTGAAGCCGGGGTGGATGATTTCCTCGCGGAGGCTAGACCGGAGGACAAGCTGGCGCTGATCCGGAAGGAACAGGCGGCGGGGCGCATGGTCGCGATGTGTGGCGATGGCACCAACGACGCCCCCGCCCTTGCCCAAGCCGATGTCGGCGTCGCCATGCAAACGGGCACTCCCGCCGCCCGCGAAGCCGGCAACATGGTGGATCTCGACAGCGACCCTACCAAGCTGATCGAAGTCGTCTCCATCGGGAAACAGCTACTGATGACGCGTGGCTCGCTGACGACGTTCTCCGTCGCCAACGACGTTGCGAAATACTTCGCGATCATCCCGGCCATGTTCCTGGCGATTTATCCCAGCCTGCAGGCGCTCAACGTCATGCAGCTCTCCTCGCCAAACAGCGCCATCCTGTCCGCGATCATCTTCAACGCACTGGTCATCCCCGCGTTGATCCCGCTGGCGCTGAAGGGCGTGAAGTGGCGTGCTGCACCCGCAGGGAAACTTCTCGCCCGCAACCTCGCCATCTATGGCGTCGGCGGCCTGATCGCCCCCTTCATCGGCATCAAGTTGATCGACCTTATCGTCTCTGGAATCGGTCTCGCGTGAGAAACACCATGCTCAAACATGTTCGCCCCGCCCTCGTCCTGCTTGCGCTGTTCACGCTGCTCACTGGGCTTGTCTACCCACTCGCAATCGCCGGAGCAGGCCAGGCCCTGTTCCATGATCAGGCCGAAGGCTCAGCCATCGTGCAGGATGGCAAGGTTGTTGGCTCGCGCCTTATCGGGCAGCAATTTACGCGGCCGGAGTATTTCTGGGGGCGCCCGTCCGCCGCAGGCAAAGGTTACGATGCCCGCGCTTCGGCCGGCTCCAACCTTGGCCCGTCCTCACAAACGCTCGCAGACCGAATTACGGCGGAAGCCAAAAGGTACGGCCAACCGGCGAACAAAATTCCCCCGGACCTTCTGACCGCTTCCGGATCGGGCCTTGATCCCCATATCTCTCCTGCCGCGGCACGCTTCCAGGCCGCTCGCGTGGCATCCGCCCGCGGCATTCCGGAAGCTGCAGTCACGAAGCTGGTTGACGATCATGTCGAGACGCAGTCCCTTGGTTTTCTTGGAGAGCCGCGAGTCAATGTGCTGGCTCTCAATCTGGCGCTCGACGACTTCATGCGGACACGCTCACGATGACTGACAACGGGGAGCGCAGGCCTTCGCCCGACGCGCTGCTCGAACAAGCGAAAGCGGAAACGCGCGGCCGACTGAAAGTGTATCTCGGCGCAGCCCCCGGCGTGGGAAAGACCTACGAGATGCTGTCGGACGCGCGAAAGAAGCGCATCGAAGGCATCGATATCTCCGCTGGCGTGATTGAGACGCATGGTCGTGCGGAAACGTTGGCATTGACCGAAGGCCTCGACATAATTCCGCGCCTCGGCGCTGAGATGGACCTGGATGCCCTGCTCGCCCGCCGCCCGGAGATCGCACTGGTCGACGAGCTCGCGCACACCAATGCGGAGGGGGCCCGCCATCCCAAGCGCTGGATGGATGTCGATGAGCTGCTGGCCGCCGGAATCGACGTCTGGTCAACGCTCAATGTGCAGCACATCGAAAGCCTCAACGATGTGGTTGCGCGGATCACGCGCGTCCGCGTGCGCGAGACTGTGCCAGATGCCGTGCTGGAACGGGCGGACGAAATCGAATTGATTGACCTGACGCCAGACGAACTGATCGAGCGTCTGCGACAAGGCAAGGTCTACGCGCCAGATCAGGCGCAGCGCGCCCTGCGGCACTACTTTGCGCCCGGCAACCTCTCGGCGTTGCGCGAACTCGCCATGCGCCGCGCAGCCGATACGATTGACGGACAGGTACGCGGACATCGCAAGGCGCAGGGAGAGGACGCCCCTTGGGCCGCCGGTGAGAGGCTTCTTGTTTGTGTCGACGAGCGCGAAGCGTCTGCGGGCGTTGTTCGTCATACCAAGCGTCTGGCTGATCGCAGCAAGGCGCCATGGATGGCCGTTCACGTCGAGACGGCCCGTAGCGCAAGGCTCAGCGAGGTCGAGCGTATCCGGCTGGCTGAGACGTTGCGACTTGCCGAGCGCTTGGGCGCAGAAACAGCAACCCTTCCGGGCGATGGCGTGACCGAGACACTCCTCGCCTATGCGCGCGATCAGAACGTGACACAGATCATCGTTGGCAAAGCCCGGCGATCGGCCCTGTTCGAAATGGTTTTCGGGTCTGTGGTGCGCCAGCTGATCGACCGATCCAGCAGCATCTCCATCGAAGTTGTGCCTGAACCGGCAACTGCAGGCGCCAAGACGCTTTTTCCGCTCATATCTGCGTGGCCCGCACTGACCTCGCGCGGCGTCGTCGAGGCGCTGACGATGACGCTGCTCGCATCTCTTGTCGCATGGCCGCTCGATGTATGGCTTGGCGTTTCAAACCTCACGCTCGTCTATCTAGCCGCAGTTCTGATCAGCGCGCTTACGCGCGGCCTTTGGGCGGGGCTGATCACCGGCCTTATGTCAGCTCTCGCCTTCAATTGGTTCTATACCGAACCACGATACACGTTCACGATTGTCGACCCTGACAATGTGCTCGCCCTGCTGGCATTTTCCGGTGCGGCCATTGTCGTATCTGCCTTGGCAGGACGCGCCCGGCAGCAGACCTTGTCGGCGCGTACGGAAGCCCGCACATCACGCGAACTGTTTGGGCTGTCGCGGCAGCTCACCTCTGCAATGACGGAGGACGAAGCGGCCGAATCCCTGGCCCGCTACGCCGGGCGCGCCTTCGACGTCGAATGCGTTGTGCTCGCACGCGTCGGCCTCAATGATCTGCGGTTGGCTGGCGCCTCGGCCGCCAGCCTGGATCTCACGGATGCCGACATGGCGGCAGCAAGATGGACTGCCGAAAAAGGCGAGCCAACAGGGCGCGGCGCAGACACCCTGCCCGGCGCGCGCTGGCTCTTCCTGCCGCTACGCACGGCACGCCTCGTATCTGGAGTTGTTGGCGTTGCCCGCGCCACGCTTCTAACTCCGTCTGAACGACGACGCTTGGTTGCCATGGGCGATCAGGCCGCCAGCGCCATGGAACGCGCACACGTCTCGATCGCGCTGGAACAAAGCCGCGTTGAAACCGAGGCCGAGCGTCTGCGCGGCACCATGCTCGCCTCACTCAGCCACGATCTGCGCACGCCGATTGCTGGAATCCTCGGGGCGGCCTCAAGCCTGCGCACCTATGGCGACAGACATGATCCGCAGACACGCGACGAACTTCTCGGAGCCATTGAGTCGGAATCGGCACGCATGCAGCGCTATGTCGAGAAGCTGCTCGACATGACGCGTCTCGATGCCGGCAGCATTCAGGCGCATCTTGAACTGCTGGAGCCGGGCGACGTTCTTTCAGCTGTGGCCAAACGAGCCCGGTCACTGGCCGGGTCACATGCGATCAGGCTGGAGATTGAACCCAACCTGCCCATGATCACTGCGGACGCGGCTCTCGCCGACCAGGCCGTATTCAATCTTGTCGAGAATGCCTTGCTGCATGGCCAGGCCTCACCCGTCACGCTGGCAGCGCGGCGGTCCGGCGATACCGTACTGGTCGAGGTCCTCGATGAAGGCCCGGGACTGCCCCCGGGCGAAGAAGCGCGCATCTTCGAGCGGTTCCAACGGGGCAGCGCTGCGATTCCAAATGGAACAGGCCTTGGTCTCGCGATCGTGAAGGGCTTCGTCCGCCTGATGCAGGCCGAGATTTCGGCGAAAAATCGACCTGACGGCAAAGGTGCGGTATTCAGCATCGTCTTTCCAATCCAGGTCGAGCCATGAGCACACCGCCTAGCGATGCGAAGCGTTCGCCTGCACGAAGTCTGGTGGCGCTCGTCGTTGACGACGAAGCCGCGATTCGGCGCTTTTTGCGTTCTGCGCTTGTGGCGGAGGGCTTTGAGGTCACTGAAGCGCGAGACCTCGCGACTGCGCGCCACGCGATCACCACCACCCAATTTGATGTAGCCGTGCTCGACCTCGGCCTGCCAGACGGCAACGGCGCTGATCTGATCGGAACACTGCAGGCGGCTGGCGCGCCAGCCGTCATCGTGCTGTCTGCACTCGACGATGAGGCGCGCAAGGTCGCAGCTCTCGATTCAGGGGCAGATGACTTCGTCTCAAAACCCTTCGGCGTTGCCGAATTCATGGCGCGGGTCCGTGCCGCTCTGCGCCATCGCGTCCAGATGCAAGGCGGTGCGCCGGTTTATGACGACGGTCGACTCTCCGTCGACATCTCGCGACGCATCGTCAAAATTGACGGCGTCGATCCGAAGCTGACGCCCCGCGAATACGCGCTTCTGCATGAACTCGTTCTGCACGCAGGAAAGGTTCTCACCCACCGACACCTTCTCAGCAAGGCATGGCCTGCGACCGAAGCCGACGTTCAGACGCTCCGCGTGCACATTCGCAATCTACGTCAGAAGATCGAAGCAGATCCGGATCAGCCCCATCGCATTCTCACTGAGCCGGGCGTGGGATATCGCCTGTCTACATAATCTCGCTCAGAGCAATGCACTTGAACCGCTTGACCGAGCTGGAAAGCAGGTCTCCATCATTTCTTGGCAATGCCGCTCAGTTTGGCGGAGCACAATCGAGATCAGATCGGAAAGCCCACGCTGGTATGACCGGCCAGAGTCGGGCTTGACGACCAACGATATCTTTCGGTCCGGTCACTCCCATTCGATCGTACCCGGCGGCTTCGACGTGACGTCGTAGACCACGCGGCTGACACCCTTCACTTCATTGATGATGCGCGTGGCGGTGCGGCCGAGGAAGTTCATGTCGAACTGGTAGAAGTCGGCGGTCATGCCGTCTGTCGAGGTGACGGCGCGGAGGGCGAGGACGGACTCATAGGTGCGGGCGTCGCCCATGACGCCGACGGAGCGGACAGGGAGGAGCACGGCGAAGGCCTGCCAGATCTTGTCGTAGAGGCCCGCCTTGCGGATTTCGTCGAGATAGATGGCGTCGGCTTTCTGCAGGATGGCGACGCGCTCCGGCGTGATCTCGCCGGGGATGCGGATGGCGAGGCCGGGGCCGGGGAAGGGATGGCGGCCCACGAGCGATTCCGGCATGCCGAGCTCGCGACCGAGGGCGCGGACTTCATCCTTGAACAGCTCGCGCAGCGGCTCAACCAGTTTGAGGTTCATCTTCTCGGGCAGGCCGCCGACATTGTGGTGCGACTTGATCGTCACCGAAGGGCCGCCGTCGAAGGAGACGCTTTCGATCACGTCGGGATAGAGCGTGCCCTGGGCGAGGAACTGCGCGCCTTCGACTTTCTTGGCCTCGGCCTCGAAGATGTCGATGAAGGTCTTGCCGATGAATTTGCGTTTGGTCTCCGGGTCGGAGACGCCGGCGAGGCCGCCGAGGAAGGTGTCGCCTGCATCCACATGGACGAGCGGGATGTTGTAGTGGCCGCGGAACAGGTTCACGACTTCGTCGGCCTCGTTGGCGCGCATCAGGCCGGTATCGACGAAGACGCAGGTGAGCTGGTCGCCGATGGCTTCGTGGATGAGCACGGCGGCGACAGATGAATCGACGCCGCCGGAGAGGCCGCAGATCACCCTGCCCTTGCCGACCTGGGCCTTGATCTTGGCGACCTGCTCGGCGCGCAGGGCGGCCATCGACCAGTCGCCCTTCATGCCGGCGATCTTCTTCACGAAGTTCGACAGGAGCTTGGCGCCATCCGGCGTATGGACCACTTCGGGGTGGAACATGGTGGTGTAGTAGCGGCGGGCTTCGTCGACCGCGATGGCGAAGGGCGCGTTCTCGGACGTGCCGACGACCTTGAAGCCTTCGGGCAGCTGCGTGACGCGGTCGCCATGGCTCATCCAGACAGGATAGCGCTGGCCGACTTCCCAGAAGCCTTCGAACAGGGGCGAGGCTTCGCGGATCTCCACGTCAGCGCGGCCGAATTCGGCGGCATGGCCTCCCTCGACGACGCCGCCCTGCTGCACCGCCATCGTCTGCTGGCCATAGCAGATCGCGAGGATGGGAACGTTGAGGTCGAAAGCGATCTGCGGGGCGCGGGGGGATTTGTCGCGTGTGACGCTGTCGGGGCCGCCGGAGAAGATGATCGCCCTGGGGTTGAACCCGGCTTTGATCACCGCTTCGGCGCGATTGTAGGGGTGGACCTCGCAGTAGACGCCCATTTCCCGGAGGCGCCGGGCGATCAGCTGTGTGACCTGGCTACCGAAATCGATGATCAGCGCACGTTCGTGTGCGCCAGAATCGTAAGAAACGGGGGTGGGGGTGCTGCTCGCCATGGCGGAAATAGAAGGGGTTCGGGCGCGCCGTCAATCCTGTGCCTGGCCTGAAATCTGGCCATTCACAGGCTGCGGACGCGCCCTACCCTGAATTCCGTCAACAAGTCAGAGCTTTGCCGATCAGGATGCGCGACGCGTCACGGCAGCGCATGAAAGCGTCCAGGTCGCCGTCGCAACAGCATTGCTGGCGGCGTCGAGCTTCCATTCGGATTTCGCGATAAAGCAGGACTGAAATTCATGCGCGCCGACTGCCTTGTTCGCCGGGTCACGCAGTTCGACTGTGACGCTGCGAACCGGAGCCTTGGAATCCCCGAGCCAGTTATCGAAGTACGGATCGCTGGTACGGGAATGGACGAGCTTGAGTTGCACCGAGCCGCCATTGGCCTGGGCGCCGCCGCGACCACCCACGGCTTGTGCGGTCTGCGTGGCCTCGAACTCCACGCTGCGAACAAACTTCATCTCGGTCTTGTCGACGAAGACGGCATAATTGTTCGACGTGTAAGTGCGTTGCGCCTGCGCGCTGACCGGCGTGGCGAACGCAAGGGCTGCGCCCACGACAAGCGCGGCGGAAACGAGCTTCATGATAGTCCCCAGGATTGACGGCTGAATGGCCCACGAGAGGGCTCTCGCTAACACACCGCAAGCAGGCTTGCCACGCGCGGAAGGCAGAGGAACTGAGTGCTAGCAGCCTGCCCGAGCGCGATAAGCATTCATCAGCTCGGCGAGTTCGTCGGCGTCGAGGCCGTAATTGTCAGGGAGCATGCCCGAGGCGCCGATCATGGCGCGGTTGGCGGCGGCGAGATTTGGGTGGGCGGCTTCGTCCTGCGGCGTGGAAAATCCGACATGGCGGCGGATGCCGGTGGTGACGGAATAGAAGTCCGAGCAGTCTTTCCAGTCTCGCCGAAATGTACGGAACAGCGTGCGGCAGGTGAAGCCTTCACGGTCAAGCGTGAGGCTGGAGCCAACCCCGATCATCAGCGGCGCGGCGATGAGCGCGCACAGGAGGAAGAAGCCGCCGGCGCCATAGAACAGCACCGGATCTCCAGGTCCGAGCCAGATCGCGATGGCGACGAAGCCGGCGCAGATGAGGAAAATGAGCAGCCAGCGAAGCCGATCGGGCTTCAGTGTCATGCTGTCGGGGAGAGGCTCACCGTCGAAGCTCACCCTGCTCTCCGCATCACCGCCATATAGAAGCCATCCGTGCCGGCCGTGCGCGGCGTGAGGCGGACGGAGCCATCGGGGCGGCGGCACTTGCGAAGGAGTTTCGCGCCGGCTTCGGTGAGCTGACCGGAGCGGATGGCGGTTTCGGCGGCGTCTTCGCCAGTGAAGTCCGTCCGGTCGGCGAGGAAGCTGGCGAACTGGTCTTCGTTCTCTTCCATCAGGAAGGAACAGGTGACGTAGACGAGGCGGCCGCCGGGTTTCACATAGTTGCAGGCGGCGCGCAGGATCATGGCCTGGTCGGCCAGGCGTTTTTCCAGCGCGCTGGCTGTGACACGCCATTTCGCATCGGGCTTGCGCCGCCATGTGCCGACGCCGGTGCACGGCGCGTCGATCATCACGAGGTCCATCTTGCCTTCGAGATCGTCGAGCGAGGCGTTCTCCTTGGGATGGCGCAGCTGCACGTTGCGGATCCCGGCGCGGTCCATGCGCGGGATCAGGGCAGAGAGACGACGTCCATCGATGTCGTGGCTGAAAATCTGGCCCTTGTTCTCCATCATGGCGGCCATCGCGATGGTCTTGCCGCCACCGCCGGCGCAGTAGTCCAGTACCTGTTCGCCCGGAGCGGCGCAGGAGACGGCAGCCGCAATCTGGCTGCCCATGTCCTGCACTTCGACCCAGCCTTTTGAGTAAGCGGGGATCGCCTCGACGCTTTCGCCACGCTCAACGCTGTCGGCCGCAGGAATCCGGAAGCCGTTCTTCAGCTCCGGCATCTGTTTCGCCTTCACGCCTTCCAGGGCGCGGCCGGCTTTTTCCGGATCGGATTTAAGCGTGTTGACCCGCAGGTCGATCGGCGCGCGGCTGGCCATCGCCATGCCCTCGACGACGGCGTCGGGGCCAAAGGCGCGCACGAGGTTTGGTGTCAGCCATTCAGGGAAATCGCCCTGCACATGTGGCGCGGCGGAGGGATCAGGCGCGAGCAGCAGGCATTCACGCTCCTTGCCCTGCAGCGCCGACGGGGCGTGTTCGTCTTTCAGCGCAGCTTCGATCTTGCGCAGGTCCCAGCCCCACGCATGCTTCAGCGCGCCCAGCGCCAGAACGCGGGCGCCGGTTGCCTCCATCGCATGCTCAATCGAGTTCTTGCGGCGGAGCGCATCGACCACGAGGCCGGAAATCCACGCACGGTCGCGAGAGCCAGCGAAGCGGGAACGCTTGCCCCAATCGCGCACCGCTTCCTTCACGGGTGTGCGCCTTTCGAGAACGTCGCGGAGGACTTCGATCGCCGCCTGGATCTTGCCGCCGTCTCTCACGGGTGCGGCCCCGCTCCGCCGTGGCGGTGAGCCAGAGCGCGACCGATGGCGCGCACATCCTGCAGGATCGCGTAATCGCCTACGATGATGGCGTCGCCGGGCGCGCGATCCTTGTCCATCACCAGCATGGGGCAGCCCTGCCAGTCCGGCCCGACAAGATCGATGACCTCCTGACGGGGACGCGAGAAAGCGATGCGGCGGACGTTGATGCGATCATTCCAGTGGGGGTTACCGATCAGCGCGCCCTCAAGGGTCGCGCAATCGTTGCAGTACCACTCGAAACCGCCATCGGAAAAAGGCGCGGCGAGGATGAACAGGGTGTCTTTCATGGCGGTGTCTTAGCCGGGCGACGGCGATCCGGCTAGACGGCGGGCGCTATCCGTTATTTGCGCGGTCCCGTGAGTTCCGACCTCAGCGCAATGCAGAACAGGATGGGGACGACGATGAGCGCGGCGCAGACGGCGATGGGCGCGAACTGCTCCAGCCCGCCATTCAGCACGAGGACGAGTCCCAAGACCCCGACGATTTCGACAACGATCAAACCGATTACCAGTGCGTACTTCATCGGTATGGCGCGGGTCCCAGTATCTCGATGTCGTAGGGCTCGCCAACGCGCATCATGCCGGCCGTGTAGTCCGGATGGCCGGGCGGGGTTTCCAGCACCATTTTCGCCCGATCATCGAAGAAGCCTTCAAACGCCCCTGGAACCAAAGTCAGCAGGATGACAGAGTCGGTGGTCGTTTGATTTCCTTGCGCATGCGGCGTCCCGCGGGGAACAAAGGCATAGTCGCCCGGCCCCAGCCTATGCGTCTTGCCATCGACGTGCAGCGTCAGCTCGCCGCTCACGACAAAGAACGTCTCATCAGTTTCGTGATGCACGTGGAGCGGCGTGCGATAACCAGGGCGCTCGACCAGACGCAGCTGTGACACAGCTTCGTGACCCTCGCCGGTAAGCTTGAGTGCAACACCTTCACCGAAGTCGATCGTCGCGGGCGCGGACGCCCGAACAATGCGTGGCTCGATGCGCGATTGCGGAGCGTGCGGGCTGCTTGCGCATGCGCCAGCCAGCAGGGCCGCAATCGCGAAGATTGATCTCACGCCTTCTCCTCGAGCGATGATCAGCCGGTCTGGAACGAATAGTTCGGCGCTTCGCGGGTCATTTTCACGTCGTGGACATGCGACTCGCGCAGGCCCGCGCCGGTGATCTGGATGAACTGCGCCTTCTGGTGCAGCTCGTCGACCGTCTTTGCGCCGACATAACCCATCGCGGCGCGCAGACCGCCGGCCATCTGGTGCAGGATCGGGCCGACCGGACCCTTGAACGGCACCTGCCCCTCGATGCCTTCCGGCACGAGCTTCTGCTGGGCGACGTCCTTCTGGAAGTAGCGGTCGGCAGAGCCGCGGCCCATCGCGCCGAGCGAGCCCATGCCGCGATAGTCCTTGTAGGGTCGGCCTTCGTAGAGGAACACCTCGCCCGGCGCCTCTTCCGTGCCCGCAAGCATGGAGCCCATCATGGCCGAAGAAGCGCCGGCGGCGAGACCCTTGGCGAAGTCGCCCGAGAACTTGATGCCGCCGTCGGCGATGACCGGCGTCTTGGTGGACTCGGCGGCGCGCGCGCAATCTGCAATCGCGGTGAGCTGCGGCACGCCGACGCCCGCGACGATGCGCGTGGTGCAGATGGACCCCGGGCCGATACCGACCTTCACCGCATCCGCGCCGGCGTCGATCAGCGCCCTGCAGCCATCACCCGTGGCGACGTTGCCGGCGACGACCTGAACGCGGTTCGAGAGCTTCTTCACGCGCTCCACCGCCTGGAGCACGGCGCGCGAATGACCGTGAGCCGTGTCGATGACCAGGGCGTCAACGCCCGCATCGATCAGCATCTGGGAACGCTCGAAGCCGGCATCGCCCACGGTGGAGGCCGCGGCGACGCGCAGGCGGCCCTGCTCGTCCTTGCAGGCGTTCGGGTTGGTCTGGCTCTTCTCCATGTCTTTCACGGTGAGCAGGCCAACGCAGCGGCCTTCGTCATCGATGACGATCAGGCGCTCGATCCGGTGCTTGTGCAGCAGGCGGCGGGCCTCGGCCGGGTCTGCGCCCTGGCGAATGGTGACGACCTTCCTGGTCATAAGGTCGGCCACCGGCATGCTTTCATCATCTGCGAAGCGTACGTCGCGGTTCGTGATGATGCCGAGAAGCTTGCGCGGAACGCCCTCCGGGCCCGGTTCGACGACCGGAATGCCAGACACCCGCAGCCGTTCCTTCAGCACACGCAGCTGGCGCAGGGTGACTTCGGGGGTCACCGTGACCGGATTGATGACCATCCCGCTTTCGAAGCGCTTCACGCGGCGGACCTGTTCGGCCTGCTCCTCGATCGAGAGATTGCGGTGAATGACGCCGATGCCGCCGAACTGGGCCATCGCGATGGCGAGGCCGGCTTCGGTGACCGTATCCATGGCAGCCGAAATGATCGGGACGTTGATGGCGATCTCGCGGGTGAAGCGCGAACGAATATCGACCTCGCCCGGAATGACTTCGGATGGGCCGGGCTCCAGCAGCACGTCGTCAAACGTGATGGCCTGGCGGATGCGAATTGAAGGGAGGTGCTGTTCCATAGACCCGTCTAGCGATTCTCCCTGTGCTTGGGAAGTGGGATCGCAGCGGACTTGCGGGAGGCGCGGCAACGCGCCACCAGTGCTTTCGGGCGTGACGCTTCAGGGATTTGCCCGCCGCAGGACAGTTCACCATGCCATCCGGCGTCTACGCTGCGATTTTCGACCTGGACGGCGTTCTGACGTCGACCTCGGTCCGGCATGAGCAAAGCTGGGCGGAAGCTGCGGAAAAGTTTGGTATTCCTGTCAGCGAGGCCGCCCTGAGAGCAACCCGGAGCGTGCCGCGAGCGTCGGCCCTGTCCGCGTTGCTGGCTCACGCGAGCGCTGATCTGTCCCCGGCGGGACGTGAACGGCTGATGGCCTACAAGAATGCGCGGTACCGTGAGCTGATCGAGGGGCTTACCCCGGACGACGCCTTTCCGGGCGCATTCGAAGCGCTGGCTGCCTGCCGCCGGCTGGGCATGAGGATCGGAGTGGCGTCGGCCAGCCTGAATGCGCAGGTCGTGCTGGAGCGGATCGGGCTGGCAGGATTGGTGGCCTTCGTGGCAGATCCCAGATTGGCCGAACCAAAACCGAGCGCGGAGATTTACGGGATGGCGTGCGCTGCGCTGGGGGCCCTGCCACAGCACGCCGCGTGTATAGAAGATGGCGGCCCGATGATCGCCAACCTTCGGGCCGAGGGCATGCACACGGTCGGGATCGGCGAGGGGCCGCTTGGGGCGGAAGAACAATTCGTGACAATTGCGGACTGGATCGCGGACGCAACGCTGGAAAGCCTCAAGCGTCGCGCCGTTTAGCTTTCCCTAGCTCGATCAGTGGAGAAGGCGCTTGCTTTCTTTCAGGCCAGGACCGCCCTTCAGGCGGATCTGGCGGGCGTGAAGCTTCCACATCGTGTTCTGCAGCATGGAGAGGTTGGCCTGCGCCACCTTGGTATCCATACCAATCGCATGGCGGGCCGAAATCACATGCAGCAGCCGGCCCACATGTGTCGCCAGAAATCCAACCTGCGCGCTGAGGGTGGCGACTTCTTCATCACGGTTCATCTGCGTCCTCCTCTCGTCTCGCGCCAGGAAAAGCGTCCTGAGCTGATACGCGCGGGAGCGGAACGGGTTTCAAAGGCAGGTCAGGGCGACTTTTCGGCGAAAACACGGCGAAGCCAGCGGCCCGCGGCAAGCGCGATCAGGATGCCCGCCACGTCCGCAAGAAAGTCTACCACATCGCCCGAGCGCCCCTCGCCCATGCGCGCCTGAACCAGCTCGATACCGCCGCCTAGCGCGACCATGTGCGCCAACCAGAACCACAGATACCGCTTCGGCAGAACAAGCACCGCCGGGCCGGTGAGACAGGCGAAGGCGAGCGCGTGGAAAATCTTGTCCTGAAACGGTAGGGTCGGCGGCGGCCCGGCATCCGGCGCGACCAGCAGCCAGGCCCCAAGCGCCATGCCCAGCCCGGACACCAGCCCGAGCCCGACCCACAGGAATGTCACTCCACGCGCAGACATGAGGCACTCCTGACATCTGAGCGAGCTGCGATCATTCAGCAGTCCCCACTCTATCGACAGACTCACACGATTGGTATTAATGCCGCCTCTTCGCGCGCCTCTCAAAGAGCCGCTCACATGCACGGATACGCGCGGCCCACATGATCCGCGACATGCAAGCTCAGGATGTGGACGCGCTCGCGGCGATCGAGGTCGCCTGCTTCGCCGCGGGCTACGCCGACAAGATGATGAGCCGCGAGGATTTCGCCGAGGTGCTGGCGGATGAGGATGCGGCCCTGTTCTGCGCCATGGAGGGGGACGAGGTAGCAGGATACGCCTTCCTGATCCTCGAGGACGGGGCGGCGAACTTCGACAGCTTGGCCGTGTCCCCGGCGCACCAGGGCAAGGGCCTCGGCGAGAAACTGTTCCGCCATGTGGAGCGTTACTGCCAGGACAACGCCATTAAGAGGCTGAACCTGGAAATCAAGGAAACCAACTATCCCCTCCTTAAGCGCTATCATGGCTACGGCTACAAGTGCTTCGCGATCGAGCCGGGCTTCTATGCCGATGGCTGGGGCGCAATCAGGATGCTGAAATACTTTGACGTATGACTGGATCCTGATCGCTGACGACCTGCGGGACCTGGCAGCCCTTGGCGCGCCGTTCCGCATGATGACGACGCGCGACTATGTCCTGCAGCCGAAACTGCTGTCCGGGGCGCGCCCCAAGATCATCAACCTCGCCCGCTCCTACAATTACCAGACCGACGGCTAT
>JAVBYB010000200.1 GCA_030824255.1 bacterium | reverse complement strand
CTAGCGCTGCGGCAGATCCGGCATCCGGAACTCCGGCCGCTCGGGCAATTCCGGAATGCCGCTCGGCAGCGGCGTCAGAATTTGCTCGCGCGGCGGATCGATCACGTCGCGGAACACCCAGCCCGTGAGAATGATCGACCCGAGGATCATCCACGCAATGATCGCCGCCCCGAGCAGCGGCAGAACGCGCCGCACGCCGCGCTCGAACGTCGCCATACCGCCATCGGCCGAGAGCTCACGCGTCGTCAGCAACGCCCACAGGCTGAACCCCGCCAGCAACGTCCCCACCGGCACGGCCAGCAACAGCAGCCCCGCAACCGCCCACACCAGCGCCCGCGCCCACGGCCACCGCTTCAGCAGCCCGATGCCGCCAACCAGCATCGGCATGAAATAGCCCAGCGTGGCGAGGCCCAGAAGCCCGCCTATCCACGCGAATTCGTCGTCATAGGCGGGATCGCGCGCAATGGCGTAAGCGGCAATCAGAAGCGCGAACAGGCCACAGCCTATCCCGCCGATGACCACATGGGTCCACGCCAGTATCCGCAGCCGCAGGCTCACCTGTCCCCTCCAACACCCTCTCTGGGTAGGAGCCCGCCACCTGCCCCGCAAGACCGTCCGCCTGCAAGATTCCCGGTGCATCCCTCCGCCCCGCAGGCTAAGAGAACCCCATATCCAGACGGGGCTATCGATGACTGTTGCGATCTCTTCCCTCATCAAGGACGCCAGCGCGCAGACGCTTGGCTGCCTCGGCTCGATCCTGAAGAAGGGCGCAGAACACGCCGCCCACCTCAAGATCCCGGAAGAAGTCCTGCTGAACTATCGGCTCTTCCCCGACATGTTCCCGCTCTCGCGCCAGGTCCAGATCACCGCAGACACGGTGGCGCGCGGCGCCGCCCGCCTCGCCGGCAGCGCGCTCCCGGCTTTCCCCGACGTTGAGACATCCTTCGCCCAGCTGATCGAGCGCACGCAGAAGGCCAACGCCTATGTTCAGGCCGCACATGCCGCCGCCATGGACGAGCGCGCGCAGACCATCATCAACATCCCGGTGGGCGGTGGTCAGGAAATGCCGATGACATGCGCGACCTACCTGCAGGGCTGGATCTTCCCCAACCTCTATTTCCACAGCGCGACCGCCTACAATATCCTGCGCCACAATGGCGTCGTGCTCGGCAAGAAAGACTTCCTCCGTCCGCCGGGCTGAGTTGATCGTTCCACCTGACGTCTACATCTGACTCCAAACCGTCACGAACCCGGTCTAGGACATCTGCGTCCCTGGGAGGTCGGCGGGTATGTCGTTTATCCTCACGCGTCGCCATCTGCTTGCAGCCAGCGCAGGCAGCCTTGCCATCGCCCTTCCCGGCCGCGCATTCGCCCAATCCGCAACAGGCTTCACGCATGGCGTCGCCTCGGGCGATCCGGGCCAGACGCGCGTCGTCCTCTGGACGCGTTACGTCTCACCGAATACCACGCGCTTGAAGGTCGAGATCGCCGAGGATGAGCGCTTCCAGCGCGTTGTCCTCACGGGCGAGGCCGAAGCTTCACCTGCCGCCGATCATTGCGCCCATGCGGTGGCCGAAGGTCTGCCGTCCGGCCGTTGGCTGTACTATCGCTTCGTGGCCCCCACCGGACAGCTTTCCGAAACCGGCCGCACACGCACGCTTCCCGCAGGGCCGACTGAAAGATTCCGCGTCGCCGTCTTCGGCTGTTCAAACGGCACGTCAGGCTGGTTCAACGCCTATGCCCATGCTGCGGCACGGGACGACATCGACCTCGCCATCCACACCGGCGACTACATTTACGAATCCCCTGTCACCCGCCCCGACGCACAGCCCGGCCTCGCCGCCGCGCGCAGGCTGGCGCCGGATACGGAAATCGTCTCGCTCACCGACTATCGCCAGCGCTATGCGAGCTATCGCTACGATCCGGATCTGGCCGCGCTGCATCGCCGCCTGCCGATGATTGTCGTGTGGGACGATCACGAGACGGCCAACAATTCCTGGGGCGATGGCGCCAGCGCGCACGATCCGGCGACTGAAGGCCCGTGGAATGTCCGCAAGGCCGCCGGCATGCGCGCCTGGCGCGAATGGATGCCGATGCACAGCGACTGGTATGGCTCCTATCGTATCGGTGATCTCGCCACGCTTCATCGCCTTGAGACGCGCCTGCTCGGCCGCACGCTGCAGCTCGATGATGACCTTGATGCGGTCTTTGCCGCTGGCGGCGACGTGCGCGCCCGCCTCGGCGCTTTCGCCTCCGGTCCTCTGGCGGACGCTCGCCGCGCCATGATGGACCCGGATCAGGAACGCTGGCTTGCCGAAGGCCTCGCGTCTTCCGTCAGCTCTGGCGCCCGCTGGCAGGTGCTGATCCAGCAGGTCATCATGGGCGCAACGCGCTTCCCGAAATCCAATCCGGCCTGGGTCAACGGTCCGATCCCCGACGCCATGCAGGCCGACCTTGCCCGCCGCGACGTGCTCACCGATGCCGGCATGCCGTATTCGATGGACAAGTGGGATGGCTATCCTGCCGCT
>JAVBYB010000411.1 GCA_030824255.1 bacterium | reverse complement strand
TGCTCGCGGCTGCCGCCGCATGTTCACCCAACGCAAGCGAGGCGCCGGGAGCAGAAGCGGACACCAGCACGGTGGCTATCATTGGCGGCGGCGTTTCGGGGCTGGTGGCCGCATGGCGGCTGGGGATTGCCGGTATTCCCTGCGAGGTGTTCGAGGCGAGCGGGCGGCTGGGCGGGCGGATCAACACGCTGCGCGATTTCACGCCGGAAGGGCAGTTCTGCGAGCTGGGCGGTGAATTTGTCGACACGGATGATGCAGCGCTGATCCGGCTGTGCGGCGAACTGGGCGTCAGTATCGAGACGGTGCGCGTCGAAGGCGATGGGTTGAGCGCGCTCTACGACATTGGCGGCAAGACCTATGCGGATGCGGACCTGCTCGACCCGGTTGCCCAGACGGGTGCATTCATCCCGGCGGCGGCGCGGATCGCGGCGGACCAGGCGGCGCTGCTGGATGCGGCGGGCGACTGGACAGGACGCGCACGACGGCTCGATGCCCTGCCCCTCTCCGAGTATCTCGACAGCCTTCGCTCGACGACGGAGCCATGGGTGATCGACCTGCTGGCGTTGGCCTGGCAGGTGGAGTTCGGCATTCCGGTGAACCGGCAATCCTCGCTGAACCTGGTCGACATGATCGGCGCAAACAGCACCAAGCAGCTGAGCCTTTTCAGCCGGCGCAAGCGATCGCTGCGGATCGCACGCGGATCGTCCACGCTGATCGAGGTGCTCACGGAAAGGTTGTCGGCGCCGCCGCTGTCGTCGCAGGTGCAGCTGCATATGCGGCATGAGCTGGCGTCAATCGCGCGCGAGACAGATGGCGTTCGGCTCAGTTTCCGTACCGAGTCGGGTCCGCCGATCGAGCAGGTGTTCTCGCGTGTTGTCATGGCGCTGCCGTTCACGCGGCTGCGCGATGTGAAGGGGCTTGGCGGGCTGGCTTTGCCGGCGGACAAGATGCGGGCGATCAATGAGCTCGGCTATGGCGCGCATGCCAAGCTGGCGGTGGGAACGTCAAAGCGGCCGTGGGCTGGCGAAACGCGGTCGGGCACGATCTATTCAGACCGTGGCTTCCAGCTGGTGTGGGACACCAGTCTGGGTCAACCCGGCGAAGGCGGCGTCCTTACCAACATTATCGCGGGTGAAGCGGCAAGCGGCGAGGAAGCGCGCGCGCTGGCGAGGCTGGAGGCGGGGTTGGCGTCGCTGGCGCCGGACATTGCACGATCGCTGACCCCGAAGGTGCGGGCGAGCTTTTTCTGGAAAGCACATCCGCACACCAAGGGCAGTTATGCCGGGTGCCTTGTCGGCCAGTACACGCAGTTCCCCGAGGTCGCGGCGCGGCCGGAACTGGACGGGCGGATGGTATTTGCGGGTGAACACGCCAGCATCGGCGCGTTGGGAACCATGAATGGCGCTGTCGATGCGGGCGAGCGCGCGGCAAAACTTCTGCTGGCGCCGGCGCCGGCCGGGGAACGGGTATAACCGCTGGGGGTTTATCCTGCGCATACAGGACAGACACCATGAATTCCGCACTGTTTGGCGCAATGACCCTCGGCCTGATGATGGCGGCATTCAATGCCGATACGCCGGAAATGCTGGCGATGACACAGGCTGCGGTTGATGATGCGGAAGTCGCCCGTTTGATGGAAGCCGCCCCGGATGACGGTTTCATGGGTGCAACGATGATCACCGACCCGGAAACGGGCGAGCAGATCCGCGTCGAGATGGTCGCGTTCAACGACGACTGATGCGTGGTGCGGGAGGTGGGGGTCGAACCCACAAATCCGTAAGGACGGCGGATTTTGAGTCCGCTGCGTCTGCCAATTCCGCCACTCCCGCAGCGCCGCGTTGCCCGTAAAGGGCGGCGGGCGGCCTGATTAGCGCAACGATTGCGGGTTGACCAGCCGCGGCTGGAGCAGACGGCTAGCCGATAACGACGCCGGGTGCGGCGAGGTTCATGGTGACGTAAGCGCCAAGGAAAATGCACAGGAACCAGTGCGGACCGACGCGGAGCGAAACGGACTGGATCTGACGGAGCGTGCGCATGGGGCGGCCCGAAAACTGACACCGAAGCGCCGGGACCATCCCGCGCCTCTGGGCAGGTTTTGCCATGGTGATCGCAAACATCCGGTTCACGGCAGGCAGAAATTTTGATCGAATTTGCAGGAAGATGGCTGTCCTCCCTCGCCGCTGGCGAGGAAGGACTCCTTTTTAATGCAGCAGCGCAGCCGCCGCGAAGCCGCCAATCAGGATGACTGCAAAGAGCAGCATGAAGAGGCCGACGCGCTTTTCGATGATGGGGGCGAGGGTCGGGCCGAACTTCTGGAAGAGCCACGCCACCAGGAAAAACCGCAGGCCACGTGTGACGATACAGGCGAAGATGAACATCGGCAGGTTGAACGCCATCGCGCCGGACACGATGGTCACCAGCTTGAACGGGATCGGCGTCAGGCCCTTGAGGAAGATGATCCAGATGCCGGCAGCGGCGTAGGAGGCGCGGAGTTCCTCTTCCCTGCCGCCATAGCCGAAGAAGCCGATGATTGCGGAGCCGACCGCC
>JAVBYB010000205.1 GCA_030824255.1 bacterium | reverse complement strand
CCTCCGGGAACAACGAAAGCCGAGCTTGTGCAGGTGCAGGGAACCAGCCCTTTCACAGGCGCTGTGATGGCAGAACTCACGCCCGCCCTTGGTGAGGAAGTCGGTGTCGACTCGTTCAACGGCGGCATGCTCGTCTACAGCGTGCCGCGCGGTTCGGTCGCCAACAGGGTTGGCTTCCAGCCCGGCGACATCATTCGCGAAGTCAACGGAACCGCTATCCGCACCAAGCGCGACTTCGACACCGTCCTATCCCGTTCCGCGACAACCCCGCCTGCGACGTGGCGCCTTGCAACCGAGCGCAACGGCCAGCGCATAGAGTCGGAACTTCGGGGGCGTTGATTCCGGTCGGACATGCAGCGCTGTCGGGCTGGCCGATTGCCGGCGCGAAGCGTAGATAGACGCTTGTGAGTGACCTGTTTCAAGCTGCTGGACTGACTGACGACGCGCCTCGTCCGCTGGCGGACCGGCTGCGCCCGGAAGCGATTGAGGAAGTTGTCGGGCAAGACCATCTGCTGGGCCCGGAGGGCCCGATCGGGCGGATGCTGGCGCAGGGCCGTCTCGCCAGCCTGATCCTGTGGGGGCCGCCCGGCACCGGCAAAACCACCATCGCCCGTCTGCTGGCCAAGCGCGCCAACCTCGAATTCGAACAGCTCTCCGCCATCTTCTCCGGCGTGAAGGACCTGCGGGCGGCCTTCGAGAAAGCTGACGGCCTGCGCGCGACGGGCAAAGGCACGCTGCTTTTCGTCGATGAGATCCACCGCTTCAATCGCGCCCAGCAGGACGGCTTCCTGCCTTTCGTCGAGCGCGGCGTGGTTACGCTGGTAGGGGCCACGACGGAAAATCCTTCCTTCGAACTCAATGGCGCTCTCCTGTCGCGCACGCAGGTGATGGTACTGAAGCGTCTCGGTGATGAGGCGCTCGGCCAACTGCTGGCCCGCGCTGAAGCGCTCTACGAAAAGCCTGCCGCGCTTACCGAAGATGGCCGCGCCGCGCTGATGGCGATGGCGGATGGTGATGGCCGTTACTTCCTCAACCTCGTTGAAGAAGTGTTCGCCTGGGGACGCGCAAAACCCATCGACGCCAACGGCCTCATGGCCGCCCTGCAGAAGCGAGCGCCTGCTTATGACAAGGACCGCGAGGAGCACTACAATCTCATTTCCGCGTGGCATAAATCCACGCGCGGCTCCGATCCGGATGCGGCGCTCTACTGGTTCTGTCGGATGCTTGAAGGCGGCGAGGACCCGCTGTTCATCGGCCGTCGCATGATCCGGGCTGCCAGCGAAGACATTGGCCTTGCCGATCCCACGGCGCTGATGATCTGCAATGAGGCGGTGGCGGCTTATGAGCGTCTGGGATCGCCGGAGGGAGAGCTCGCACTGGCGCAGGCGGTGATCCATCTTGCGACGGCGCCGAAATCCAATGCGGCGTACACAGCTTACAAGGCGGCGCGCGCCGCGGCGCGCGAGACGGGGTCGCTGGCGCCTCCCGCGCACATTCTCAACGCGCCCACCAAGATGATGAAGCAGCTCGGCTATGGCGCGGGCTATCAGTATGACCACGACGCCGAGGGGCAGTTCTCCGGCCAGCACTACTTCCCGGACGAGATGGAAAGGCAAAGCTTCTACCAGCCCAAAGGCGCTGGCCGCGAGGCGCCCATCCGCGAGCGGCTGGAACAGCTCGCCAAAATTCGCCGGGAGCGTACAAAAGACTAGTCCAGCCTTCCGCGAAACGCCCTGCGCAGCTACACACCCTGCAGTCGTGAGAGGGCTCCCATGCGCAAAAGACTGTTTGCCACCGCCAGCCCGCAAATCTCGCCGGACGGCAAGAGCGAAGCCGCGAAGTAGATGCCCAAACGAAACTACGAAGGCCTGCAGATCAGCGACGAGGACCGCGCCTATGTGCGCGGCCTTGTGATCCATGACGACCCGGTCGTGCTGGCTTTCAACAAGCCGTCGGGCTTGCCCGTGCAGACGCGCAACCCCGACGACCGCACGCTCGACAGCCTGCTCGCGGCTTTTGCGAAATCGAACGGCAAGCGACCCCGTCTGGTTCATCGTCTCGACGCGCAGACGTCTGGCGTCATCGTCGCTGCGAAGACCCAGCCGTCGGCCGCCTTCCTCAGCGCCGCATTCGCCGGCCGGGATGCCGAGAAGACCTACCTTGCCATCGTCAGCGGCGCCCCGTTCGATGGCCCCACCGGCGAAATCGACGTGCCCCTCGCGCGCTACAAGCCGCGGCCTGAGCTCGAGCTGTCGCGCGCCGCCCGTCCTGGCGACCAAAAGCCCCAGGAGGCGCGAACGCTGTGGCGCGACCTAGCCTCCCGCGAGGATATCCATCTTGTCCAGTTGGCCCCCCGGACGGGGCGGATGCACCAGCTGCGCGCCCACCTCTCGCATTTCGGCCGACCCATCCTCGGTGACCCCTATTATGGAGGGGCAGGTACGCTGAAGGGGCGGCCGGTTCCGCGCCTGATGCTGCATGCGTGGAAGCTGACGCTGCCGCATCCCGATAGCCGGCGGTTGACCCTCGAAGCCCCAGTTCCTGAAGACTTCCGGGC
>JAVBYB010000188.1 GCA_030824255.1 bacterium | reverse complement strand
GGAGGGCCATCATGATCCGCAGAACACTGCTCGCATTCGCCTGCGCCACACTCTTCGCCTGCAGCCCCGCACCCGCGCCAACGCCGGAAGTCGCCAGCGCGCCAGCTGCCGCCGACTACGCCATCAAGGACGACGAGAAGACCGCGCTCGACGCCTACATCGCGAAGCCCGATCCGACGTACAAATGGGAGCTGGTCTCAACCCATCCTGGCGATGGCCAGACCACCTACGTCCTTGAGATGACGTCCCAGTCGTGGCGGACCGAAGCCGACGTCGACAAACCGGTCTGGACCCACTGGATGACCATCGTGAAGCCAGACGTGGTGAAGCACGACCAGGCGCTTCTCTTCATCTGGCAGGGCGACAACACCGACCCGGCGCCCACGAAAGCGCAGGATCGCTCCATCCGCTTCGCAAAGGAAACCGGCTCGGTCGTCGCCGAAGTCGGCATGGTCCCGAACCAGCCGCTGCGTTTCACTGACAGCCCGGACACGCCCCGCTGGGAAGACGACATCATCGCCTACACGCGCGTGAAGCACTTCTCCACGAAGGACGATGAGTGGCTCGTGCGCCTCGCCATGGTGAAGGCCGGCGTGAAGGCGCTCGACGCCACGCAGGAGTTCATGAAGTCCGACGCTGGCGGCAATGTCGCCATCAACCAGTTCGTCGTCTCCGGCGCCTCCAAGCGCGGCTGGACGACATGGCTCGTCGGCGCGGTGGACGAACGCGTCATTGGCATCATGCCGACCGTCATCGACGCGCTGAACTCGGAAGAGATCACCAAACACCATTTCGAGGTGCTGGGCTTCTTCGCCCCGTCACTGGGCGACTATGTCAATCACGGCCTCTTCCCCCACAAGATCGGCACGCCGGAATACCAGGCCGTGCTGGGCATTGAGGATCCTTACAGCTATCGCGCGCGCGGACGCCTCTCGATACCGAAATTCATCGTCAACGCATCCGGCGACCAGTATTTCCATCCCGACAATTCGCGCTTCTACTTCGAGGAACTGCCCCAGGAAAAACGCCTGCGCTATGTCGAGAACGCAGCCCACAACCTCGCGAACTCCGATGCGCAGGATTCCATGCTGGCCTGGTACAATTCCGTCATCACCGGCGGAAAACGTCCTGACTACATCTGGAACAAGGTCGATGTGAACGGCATCGCCTTCCGCCCGCTTGATCCGCCGAAGGAGGTACGCCTCTGGCAGGCCCACAATCCGAAGGCGCGCGACTTCCGCATCGAGTCCGTGGGGCCGATCTACACGTCCACAGTGCTGACCCCGCAGGAGGATGGAACGTACTTCGCGCAGGTTCCGATGCCCACGGAAGGCTTCACCGCCTTCTTCGTCGAAGCTGCGTGGGACAGCGGAATTGCCTCCGCGCCGTTCAAGTTCACCACTGAAGTCAGCATCATTCCTGACACCACGCCCTACAAATGGGCTGATGCTGCGGCGAAGTACGCCTCCACGGCGCCAAAGTAGCAGCCCGTCGCTTGAGCCTGCCCCTGTCGCAACGCTAAATGGCGCTGCTGATTCAGGGGTGGCCAATGACCGGATTCAAATGCCCGCGGGGGGCGTTGCTTGCAGCTGCGAGCCTGCTGGCCCTGTCCGCCTGCGGCGCTGAAACCGATGCCGCGCTGGAAACGGAAACCGTCGAGGCTGCCATCCCCGCCGATCCCGCCGGCTGCGGCGACGCCTTGCCGCTCACCGGCCTTTGCTCCAATGCCGTGGAAGGCCAGTTCCTCAAGATCGACACGCAGGCGCCAAAGCTGGCGACCAAATGCGTCTGGCGCACGCAGGAAGTCGGCATCACGCCAGCCGACGCCATCGTCTTCCGCGTGCAGGACTGCACCGCCGAAGGCTGGGTGCCCAACACCTACGAGGTCGTCCAGAACTACGTGAAATACCGTATGGACGGCACGCCCAGCGACCAGGCCATGTTCATCCTCGAATTCGTGCCGCTCGCTGCCGACGAAACCGCCGAGCAGGCCGCTCTCAAGACACTCTCGAAGGCGCCCGAAGACCAGCGCGGACGCTGCGAGGCGCGTCCACGTGCCGGCGCCGTGCTCGCGGGATCAGCCTTCGAGCTCGCGCCAAGTGTCGAGTTGGCCAACGAGTTGGAAATGACGAATGGCGGCGAGCCGTGGGACGCCTGCGGCCCCAATGGCTATACCATGTCAGCCATCCAGTTCTGGGAGGCGCGCAAGACCTACGCCCTCTTCCACATGCTGGGTCAGGACGATCCGTCATGGGATCCGGCAAGCTTCACCTTCTATCGCAAGGGCGATGACGGAAAGTGGGTGAAAGCCGGCTGATCCCGCGCTAGTCACCCCACACTACCGAGTCTGCACCCTTTGGAGTTTTCCCATGCGTCTTGTTCTTCTCGCCGCTCTCGGCCTCGGGCTTCAGGCCTGCACGCCTGCGCCCGCCCCCGAAGCCGAAGCGCCTGTCGCGCCTGCTGCCGAGGAAATGGCTGCCGCTCCCGAAGTCACGCCGGCTCTCCCGGAAATGCCAATGACGGGCGGCTATGCCCCCGCCAGCCTCGAGGATGAGCGCGTGA
>JAVBYB010000221.1 GCA_030824255.1 bacterium | reverse complement strand
CGCCTTGATGCGGTCGATGGAGGCGAGAACAAGCGTGACGGCGGGCGGCGTGACCGGCAGCGCGCCATCACGGAACCTGCCGAGCAGCGTCTCGCCCGCGTGCGCGATGGATTCAAGTCGCGGCAGACCGATGAAACCGCAGGTGCCCTTGATCGTGTGCACCAGACGGAAAATGTTGTTCAGCGTCGCCTTGTCGTCGGGACTGCTTTCGAAGCGCACCAGCTCGACGTCAACAACATCGAGGGCTTCTGCCGTCTCGGTGAGAAATTCACTGAGGAGATCGTCCATGACAGGTTTCCGCAGCACGTGAAATTTTGAGTGCTTTGGGCAAATAAAGACCTTCCCAGTTAAGATTTCGCTTCGCGTTGTTGATTTTCAGGCCCGGAATGGGTGTCTCAGGCCTGCGGCACGTGGCGCAGGCATGCGTTGCGTAAACCGTTCGGATACGGACGGCGGCGCTTCGGGCTGTGTCCTTGGAAAAGGAAGGTTAGGCCTGGGACAACGGGCCGATGCAGGCGAGGCCGGCTTGCTGGGGCACGGCGCGCGGTTCGATGGTGAAGCCTGCCTCTTCCGCAAGGCAGCGGGTGAAGAAGGGCTGGATGGCGCCGCCGCCCCAGCCGCCGCCGGGCTGTTTGCCCGCGAGCGCATCCAGCACCTCGGCCTTGAGTTTCGAGAACTGGCCGTTGGCCTGCACATCCAGCACCAGCCTGTCGCCATCTTCCCGCGCGGACACGATGCATTTTCCGCGAGCGGCCGGATCGATCATGATCAGGGTCATGTTCATCAGGAGGCGCATCTGGGCGTTGGTGATGCGCTGGGTTTCCACCTCCCACACGAGCTCCGTGCGCGAATTGGTGGCGAAGAGCTTCACGAACAGGTCCTTTGCCTCGTGAACCGAACAAAGGCTGTCATTGATGGAGATGATCTGGCTGCCGTGGGCATAACGAGTGAAGCGGAGCTTGGCCTCCAGCGTGGCGAGGCTGGCGCGGAGCTGTTTCTCGCCTTCGGCCTTCATGGCCGGGCCGAGGCTATCGTCGAACATCAACTCCATGCTTTGCAGCATGGTGGTGAGCGGCGAGGACACATCATGGCAGATGCGCGAAGCGACATAGGACGCCAGCCTGGTGGAATCCATCATGGTAACAGCTCTCCCGCCCGTTCGGGCCGACCCAGTTTCGAATCGGAAGCTAGCTGATTTGGACTCCGCCAACTACGCAGGAATTAGGACTCATCCGAGTCCTGTTCATTCCCGATCTGTTCGTCGTGCCCGGTGCGCGAAGAGTGGAATGAGAGGGCGAAAAGTCCCACGGCCAGCAGGACGGTGAGTGTGGCGCCGAGGCCAAAGGCGATGACGAAATGGACATTGTTCGCGCGGCCGTCGCCCGTTTCGAGCGCAACGCCTGCAATCATGGCCAGGACCGGCACGAGGACCAGAGCCAGGATGAGCAGCGTCTTGCGTGACGGCTTTTTGGACATGGGACGATAGAAACGCAAACGCCCGGCGGATACCAGACCCGCCGGGCGCTCATGTCGTTAACGAAGGTTACTGAATCCCTCGGCCGTTACTTCTTGCGCCAGGGGTCGCTGGCGCCGGGTTTCACGACTTCTCCGGCGGCGGCGTTGTTGATCAGCTTCTCGGCCATTGCGGCCGCGACGATCTGAACCGAGTCACCTGTCTTCTGCGAAATACGGGTGTATTCCGCGAGACGGCCGGCGTTGGTTGCGTCCACCTTGCGGCGAACGTCGGCGGAGGCGCGGCCAGGCTCGGCGATGCCGAGATAGCCGTCGAACTGCTCGCCGACGATGCCCTGGGCTTTCGCCTGGTCGATCACCGGATCAGCCGCATAGGCGGTCATCAGGGAGGCGGCCGCAAACATCGCGGCGAACCAAACAGCAATTTTCTTGAACATGCTCATGACAGGCTCCTCTTCCCTGCTTCAGAACAGATCTGGGTTGGCAGCGATCGCATCCTCGAGATCTTTGTCGAGGCGGTAGCGAACTTCCTGATCAATCTTCACGTTGAGATTGATCGTGATTGGCTCTTTTGGGGCCTGCAGCTGCACCGTGGCGCACGCGCTGGCGCCAAGCGTGGTCGCCAGCACAAGGCCCGTCAGCAACAGCGGACCCGCAGGGGACCGGGATGACTTCGTCTCAGGCATTGCCTGCTCCTCACGTCCGGCCGCATCGGCGGCGATATGATCAAGCCTTGCCGCTTCCCGGAGCCGCGTCAATCCGTGTGTCACCGCTGCGCTCCTTCTTCGGCGTTCTGTTCGTTTGTCTGTTCGATCGCCGTCCTGATGTCCGGCTGCTGGAAAGTGGTGGTCAGGAGTGGAACCAACGCGCTGTCGATCCCGATGTTCAACGCGAAGGGCGCCCCGTCCAGAACATCCGGGTTGCTGCCACGCACGCCCAGCTTGAGCATCATGTTGCCAGCAAGATCGCCGTTCAGGCCAACCTCGAGCACTTCGTACTGAAAATCCTTGAGCGCATCGAACGCCATCTTTGAATACTCGTTGGCCTGACCGGCCGCGTCGCCCGCATCGCCGGTGTACTGGATCACACC
>JAVBYB010000583.1 GCA_030824255.1 bacterium | reverse complement strand
TATTCAGGCCGGGTAAGCGAGGACCACCATGCTGCTGGAAACGCCTGTGCGCAGGCTGGGGAATGTCGATCATAGCGCGGTGAAGGCCGCCGTGGCGGCAGCGGACGCGCAGGCGTGGCTGGACGACGAGACGCGTCAGAAGTCGTTCGAGCAGCATAGGCAGACGCAATCGCTGGTGATGCTGTTCTCGAATACCTGGCCGGACCCGGTCGTTGAGCAGCGCAAGGGGTGGGACCTGCTGGCGCGGCCGGCGACCGCGCTGATGGACCAGATCATCGCAGACCACTATCCGCCGGGCGGGCGCGTAATCCGCGCGATGGCGGCGAAGCTTGTATCGGGCGGGCGCATTCCCTTGCACAAGGATGGGCATCCGAGCTTTGCAGCCGCGCATCGCATCCACGTACCGCTGGTGACGAGCCCGGACGTGGACTTCGTGATCCGGGGCGTGAGCAACTATCTGGAGGAGGGCGTGGCGTATGAGGTGAGCAACCTCGACTATCACGCCGTGACCAATCGCGGGCCGGACCGCATCCATTTCATCTTTGACTATACGCTGCAGTGAGCGGCGCCTTGAGCGGTATTCCGAAACTGCTGGTGAGTTCTGTCGTGCGCGGCGCGCAGCAGGGCGACAGCCATGGCGGGCTCTATGTCGTGGATATAGAGCGCGGCGAGTTCGAACAGGTCATCGACTGGAACACCAGCGGTATCGAATGGGACGGGCGCGGCGCCGATCGCGGGCTGCGCGGCATCGTGATTGCGGGGAAGGAAATTTTCGTCGCAGCGAGCGATGAGTTGTTCGTCTACGATCCGTGGTTCCGGCAGGTGGCGTCATATCGCAATCCGTATCTCAAGCATTGCCATGAGATGTCGTTGCACAAGGGCAAGCTCTATATCACGTCGACAGGGTTCGATGCGGTGGTGCGGTTTGATCTCGCCACACGGCGGTTCGACCTGGGCATAGCCATCGTGATGGACGGGCGGGCGGTGAACGTGAAGGCGTTTGACCCCAGCAAGGTGGGCGCGCACGAGGCGTCCAACGTGCTGCACGTCAACAATGTGCATGTCGACGACGCCGGAGTGTTTGTCTCTGGCCGTAAGATGCCGGCGCTGGTCCAGATCACGCAGACCTCGATCGCCATGGCAGCGGGCCTGCCACGGGGTACTCACAATGCGCGGCCATTCAGGGGCGGCGTGCTGTTCAACGACACGGATAGCGACAGCGTGGTGTGGCTGGGCCCGGAGGGCAGGGTGGCGATACGGATACCGCAGTATGACCCCAGGTCGCTGACCCATATGGACGTGGATGCGAGCGGTATCGCGCGGCAAGGCTTTGGCCGTGGTCTTTGCGTGATCAGCGATACGCTCATCGCAGCGGGATCTTCGCCGACGACAGTATCGATACATGATCTGGAAGCAGCGGCGTGTATTCGTTCAATAAATCTGAGCGTGGACGTTCGGAATGCGGCGCACGGCATGGCGATCTGGCCGTTCTGACCGATTTGCGGTGATCGGAAGTCGTCGCTTTTTGTTTACTCGCTGATTACCAAGATAAACAAAACAAATCCGCACAAAGACAAGTAGAAAATTGCATCAAAGTCGCCATACTTAGCAATTGCTTAGTCAAGCACGTGTAGAACTACCACATAAGCCGAGCAAATCGGCACGACGAAAAACAAACGATGGTGGTGGTGATGACGAATGTGAATGTCCGCGCAAGCGCGGCTGACGAGAACGTTGAACAGTCCTTCCTGAAAGCCCTGTCGTTGCTGGAGCAGGCGCATCGCCGCCTCCACGACGTCGTGAAGGACAACCTGGAGCGTAACGGCGAGCGTTCGCTGACCGGAGTCCAGGCCCTGCTGCTTTATGAAATCGGTGAGAGCGAAACCCCGGCTTCCGCGCTGCGCGCCCGCGGTTCGTTCGCCGGCACTTCGATGTCCTATAACGTGAAGAAGCTTCAGGAGGGCGGCTACCTCCTCCAGTCGCGCTCCAGCGATGACCGTCGCACGGTCCGCCTGAAGCTGACGCCGTCGGGCAAAGCCGTTCGTAACCGTGTTGCCGACCTGTTCGAGAAGCAGGCCACCTCGCTCGAGCCGACCGCGTCTGTCCGCTCGGACGACCTGGACCAGCTGAACAAGTCGCTGGCCCGCCTCGAGCGCTTCTGGTCTGACCAGATCCGTTACCAGCTGTAAGTTTGTAAGCGTGCAGATCCCGACCTGATAGCCAGATTACTGGAAGATCGGGGCTGATCGACTTGGGGGCGACGGAGGACTCGGTCTGTACGACCGACCTGGCCGTAGGGTCCCAGCAACCGCCGGCTTCGCAAGAAGCTGGCGGTTTTGTTTTCAGTTTCAGCTATCAGGGCGCCTTGACGGTCTTTTCGGTGAGGCGCGCGCCGAGCATCATGCCGGGGATTGAATAGTTGCCTTCGTGGCAGGCGGATTCGAAGATCTGGTGATCCGTGCGCATGAGCGTGTACTGCACGCGGACCGGCGCGGTGAGCATGGCGCTGTCTTCGAGCGCAGACTCGTAGCTGATCTGGTCAGGGGTAATCAGAGTGAAGCGC
>JAVBYB010000140.1 GCA_030824255.1 bacterium | reverse complement strand
ATGCGCCGCGCCGTCAACGATCTCTACGCCGGCAATCTCGACGGCCGCGATGTCTTCCCACGCGGCGATCCACAGCTCGCGAAGATCATTCGCAAGCCGCTCTGGACCACAAACCTGCACGACATCCTGAAGGCGTTCGGCGACATCAACGTGCGGAAGGTGAAAGTCCGCTCGCACGTCATCAAGCGCCAGCCCGTGGTTCCGCTCGACAGCGCCCGCCGCAAGCTCGAGGCGCTGGTGCCCGATCTCATCGACTGGGCCTCGATCCAGCTGATGCACGCCGAGGATGAAGCCTCGAAGGATGCGCCCCGCCGCTCCGAAGTCGCCAGCTTTTTCTCCGCCGCGCTGGAGCTGACCAAGAACCGCAAGGTCGATATCCGCCAGGACCAGATCTTCTCCGACGTCTTCGTCCGCAAGACGCGCCCCGACGATGAGCGGAAGGCCGCCGAATGAGCGACGAGCCCGAAAAGCCTGATCTCGAAGCCATGCGCGACGCCGTCGCCAAGCTTGCGAAACAGCGCAAACAGAAACCGACGGCAGAGAGAAGTCCTCATCCTGAGGAGCCGCAAAGCGGCGTCTCGAAGGACGAGGACGGGCTCACGGACGCAGCCCCACGCGCGGCAACGCCCGACCCCGAACGCCTCGCCGACGCCATGCGCCGCGCCGAGGCCGTGCTCTTCGCCTCGAACGTGCCCGTTGACGCCACCACGCTGACCGAAGCCTTGCCGCAGGGCGTCGAGGCCGGCGACGTGCTTCTCAAGCTGAAAGCCGCCTACGCCAGCAAGGGCGTCCAGCTCGTCGAAGTCGCCGGCAAATGGCGCTTCCAGACCGCGCCCGATCTCGCCTTCCTGTTCGAGGAAACCCGCGAACAGCCCCGCGCCCTCTCGCGCGCCGCCCTCGAAACGCTCGCGATCATCGCCTACTGCCAGCCCGTCACGCGCGCCGAGATCGAGGATGTGCGCGGCGTCGCCGTGTCGTCCGGCACGGTCGATATCCTGATGGAAGCCGGCTGGATCCGCCCCCGCGGCCGCCGCCGCACCCCCGGCCGCCCTGTGACATTTGGAACCACGGATACCTTCCTGGTCCATTTCGGGCTGGATGCGCTCGACAGCCTGCCCGGCCGGGACGACCTGAAAGCCGCAGGCCTGCTCAGCGCCGATATTCCCCGCGACTTCGAGTTTGCAGGCCCTCCACGCGATCCGGAGACCGGAGACGTGCTGGCCGAGGACCCGCTTGACGCCGCCGAGTTCCAGTCCGACTTCCTCGAAGGCGCCGACGACCGTCCTTGAGGCGTAATGCATCCGTGTGCTGCCCGGACATTCGGGTGATTTGCGCTCGCGCCCCGGGAGGGTTACTTTACCGTCAGGCAGCGGAACAGGGATTGCAGGACTCGCCAGTCCGGCGTTGGAAGCGGATAAGGTATACGGCGGATGGGTGTTTTGACTCTGGCCGTATTTCTGCCCCTGGCGTTCCTGTTGCCAGGACCAGGCAAGGCCTTCGCCCTGATGGGCATCTTGGGCGTGTTATAGAGCAGGGCGGTCTCGCCCGTTGGATAATGCCGCCCCGGCGGCGAACGGAGTAGACACTATGGGACGCATTGGTCCTGTCGAGATTATCATCTTCCTGCTGGTCGTCCTGCTGCTCTTCGGCGGTCGCGGCAAGATTTCGGGAATCATGGGCGACTTCGCCAAGGGCATCAAAAGCTTTCGCAAGGGGATGAAGGATCCGGACGTCGACACGAGCCAGACCACGTCGGGCGCGCTGGTGAACGATCCGATCAACGTCACCCCCGACAAGGAGAAGTCGAAGGTCTGATTGCGTCGCTCCCGTGTCTCCGCCGTGCGGTGCGCATGAGCATGTCTGAACTTTCGGCTCCGGAAGGAGCAGCTTCGCCATGATGCCGGGTATCGGCTTCGAGGAAATGATCCTGCTGGTTCTCGTGGCGATCGTCGTGATCGGCCCGAAGGATCTGCCATTGATGATGCGCAAATTCGGCCGGTTCACCGGCAAGATGCGTGCGATGGCCTTTGAGTTCAAACAGGGCTTTGACGAGCTCGGCCGCCAGGCTGAGCTCGACGAACTGCGCAAGGAAGTCGCAGACCTGAAGAACATCACCGGTCTCGAAGACCTCAAGCGGGAGTTCGAGGAAGACAAACGCAACCTCGAGAAGGACGTGACCTCCGCGCTGGAGGCGAGCGCGCCTGTCGTCGAAACGCCCGCTCTGCCTGCGCCGGAAGCCACGCCCCTCATCGCTGCCCCGCAGGCGCCGGCGGGGGAGGGTGAACAGCCCGCAACCGTTCCCGCCGTTCAGGCTTCCGCTCAGGCCTCCGCCGATCTGGCCACACCCACCGAAGTTGCTCCCGCCCAGCCCGCAGCCGCCCAGCCTGCCGCTGCTCTGCCGCTGAAGCGTGAAGTCTGGCCGCGTCCGCACAAGCGCAAGCCGCCCGGCGCCGCGCCTGAGCCCGCGCCCTATGCCGGCCTCTCCGCCGATCATCCCGGCTACGATTCGGGCGAGGATTTCCGCATCGAGCCGCCCACGCCCGAGGCCGCCAAGCCAGCCAACGG
>JAVBYB010000086.1 GCA_030824255.1 bacterium | reverse complement strand
TGCGTTGGGCGGATCGCTCGCCGGGAAGGACTCGTCGATGGCCTGGTCCACGCTGTCCCAGTCAGAGGGAGGGTTGGTCATGGCGTCCGGCCCCGCGTCGCGCACGGGACGAAAAGCGCGCCGCTCGCGGCGCGTCCGCTTGAGGTGCAGCGAATAGGTCGCCGCCGCAGCCCCGGCAATGAGGGCAAGCGAAACGCCGACGACAGCGTTGCTTCGTACATTTTGCATCTGCATCGTGTTGATCCCGACTGTTGGCGTCCAGATGATGGCGCCCAAGGCAACCAACGGTCGGGCTCTGCTTCGGTTGCATGTACGGCTGTCGCCTGTTGCAGACATCGCTTTGCTACCGCGTCGAAGCAGGGCGATTAGTTCGCAGGCGCGCCATGTTTCGCCAGCCAGGCCTCACGCGCGGCATCGACATCCTCCATTTGCGCCGCATCGTCCGGGATCAGCGAGAGCAGGTCGATGGCGTTGAGGTCGCCGGCGTCCGCCGCCAGTTGCAGCAAGGCGATTCCCCTTGCGGGATCGGCCTCGCCGCCTTCGCCAGTGGCCAGCATCATCCCGAGCGAGCGCGTCGCGCGCACCGAGCCCTTTACTGCGGCGCGATGATACCAGTCCCGCGCGGCTGCAGCGTCGGTCTCGCCGCCCGTGCCCGTCGCCAGCATGGCGGCCAGCGTGTACATCGCGCCGACATGTCCAGCCTCCGCTGCTGGCGCAAGGATGGCCCGCGCCCCAGCCGGATCGGTTTCAAGCAGCGCCATCGCAATCTTGACCGGGTCCTCCTGCGCATGCGCCGCGCCCATCGGCGCAAACCCCAGCAGCACGGCTGCGACCAGGCCCCGAATTCCAGCGCGTTTCATGATCCACCCTCTTCCAGCCCGTCTCTCACTCCTCAATCGCAGGAATGATGGTATCCGGATCACGCGCCCGCATCAGGAGGCTGACCGATGTTCACCCACCGCATCGCCACCGAGGACGATCTCCCCGCCATCCGCGCCCTGATGGACCTCGCCATCGCGGAGCATCTGAAAGCCTTCCTCGACCCCGCGCAGGTCGAGCTGTCGAAATCCATCATGGGCCTCGACACGCAGCTGATTGCAGACCGCACCTATTTTCTCGTGGAGGAGGAGGGCAGGCTGGCGGGCTGTGGCGGCTGGTCCCGGCGCGCCACGCTCTATGGCGGCGATCATTCCACCGCCCAGCGCAATGCCGCCCTGCTGGACATGGCGACGGACGCTGCCCGCATCCGCGCCATGTACACCCATCCCGATTTCGCCCGGCGCGGGGTTGGCCGCCTGATCCTGCAGGTGTGCGAGGGCGCCGCACGCGAGGCCGGCTTCAAGGCGGTCGAGCTGATGGCCACAATGTCGGGCGAGCCGCTCTACAGGGCGTGTGGCTATCACGATATCCAGCGGATCACCGCCGCCTCGCGCGACGGCGTCGATGTGCCGGGCCTCCGCATGGGCAAACAGCTATAGCCGCGCCATTGCCCATTGCGGCCGGCGTCGCCATCTTGCCCCCATGACCTCCGCCGAATCGAAGCCCGAGAAGCCGCCGCCATTCTTCACGGCGCCGCTTATCGTCCTGCTGACATCGGCCCTGCTGGTCGCGCTACATGCAGGCTTCAGCTTTGCTCCCGTCGCCGAGCAGAACATGATTGACGCCAACTTCGCGCTGATCCCCGGTCGCTTCTGGGCGCCTGCGGGGTCGTCCGCCGTCTATCCTGACGCCGCCGCCGGCCTCATCACGCTGCTCTCCAGCGGGCTTCTGCATCTCGACTGGCTGCACGTGATGGTGAATGCGTTCATGCTGCTCGCCTTTGGCGCCCCTGTCGCGCGCACGCTGCGCGCCGGCATCGCGGGCGCTGGCGGCTTCATGCTGTTGTTCGTCGCCTCTATCCTTGGCGGCTCGGCGCTCTATCTGGCGCTCTCTGACGTGAATACGCCGGCGATGATCGGCGCTTCGGGCGGTGTCTCGGGTCTGGCGGCCGCGGCCTTCATGCTCAACCCGCGCGGTGGCAAGCACGCCTTGTGGTCGCGGCCGTTCGTTGGGATGACGCTGGCTTTCGCCGCAGCCAACCTGCTGCTGGTGCTGACAGGGCCTTTTCTTGTCGGCGCTTTCGTTGCCTGGGAGGCTCATGCCGGGGGCTATATCGTCGGCGCGCTGCTGATGGCAATCCTGCCGGTCCGTGGCTATGGCTGGGCAAGATCATGACCGAAACGGGGCCGCCTCATTCGGGCCCCGTTCATGTGGAAACGGACTATATCAAGCCCGAAAGGGTGGGGTGGTCCGCCATCCCACTTCGAGGAGAGTGTCAGATGAAGAAGCTTCTTGTCATGGCCGGCATTGCCGCGATCGCGGTCTGCGGCGCAACGGCTGACACCCTGAAGGATGGAGCTGTCGCGGTTAAGCCGGGCAAGTGGCTCTGGAAGCAGGAGACGAGCGTCGTCGGTATCGGCTCGAAGGAGCAGAACCTGGAATGTCTCATTCCGGAAGAGGCGAACATCACCCTGTCGAAGCTTGCGCGCGACCTTCAGGAAGGATGCACCGTCGATAACGTTCGCC
>JAVBYB010000512.1 GCA_030824255.1 bacterium | reverse complement strand
CGTCCTTGCGGCCAAGCTGGTGGGCACCGACGAGGATGTGGACCTTGCACTCCTGAAAGTGGAATCCCGCACGCCGCTGACGGCGGTTCCGTGGGGCAATTCCGACGCGGCCGATGTGGGCCAGTGGGTTGTCGCCATCGGCAACCCATTCGGCCTCGGCGGTACGGTCACGGCCGGCATCATCTCCGCCCGCAACCGCGATATCAGCGCGGGCTCCTATGACGACTTCATCCAGACGGACGCTGCCATCAACAAGGGCAATTCCGGCGGCCCGCTGTTCAATCTGCGCGGCGAAGTCATCGGCGTGAACACGGCCATCATTTCACCGGGCGAAGCAGGCGGCTCCGTCGGCGTCGGCTTCTCGGTCCCGGCCAACTTCGCAAAAGTCGTCACGGAACAGCTCAAGGAATTCGGCCAGACCCGCCGCGGCACGATGGGCCTCACCGCCCGCTCGGTCGACATGGCGATCGCCGAAGCCTACGGCCTCGCCACGCCGTCCGGCGCCATCATCACCTCGGTGACGACGGGGGGCGCCGCTGAAGTCGCCGGCCTGCGCCAGGGCGATCTAATCACGGCGCTCAACAACCAGCAGATCAACCAGAGCCGCGACCTGTTTCGGATCATGGGCGTGACGCAGGTGGGAACGCAGGTGTCCGTCCGCTACCTCCGCAATGGCAAGCAGGCGACGGCGACGGTCAAACTGGCGTCTGCCTCCGCTGAAACCGCGACCGCAAAGCCCACGGATGAGCAGACCGCCGCACAGCTCAGCAATATTCTCGGCGTGAAATTCAAGGTGATTGAAGACGCGGATCGCCGCCGTCGCGGCATTCCCGCCTCGGTGCGCGGCGTGATGGTGCAATCGATCGAGACCGGTTCCGACGCACTCGGCAAGATCCCGGTTGGCGCCGTGGTGACGGAAGTTCACTTCCAGCCCGTGTCATCGCCCGAACAGGCCATCGCCGCCGCCGAAGCCGCCAAGGCCGCCGGCAAACCCGTCCTGCTCCAGGTCTGGGGCGAAGACGAAGTAAGCTACGTGGCCGTCCGCGCTCGCTGATCGCCAGCATCGCCGCAAAAAACCTCTCTACATTTCCTACATGCGACCCTGAACGAAATCAGCGCGCTAAGTGTGGGACGGCCAAACTGCAAAAATAAATCCGCGCTTTCTGCGTCCCACCCCTCTGCCGGCGGCCGTATCTTCCGCCGCATGACACGAGCACGCAAAGCAGCAAACGGACTCGGGACCCCACCGCCTCTCCATCGTTGGATGGATGCGCTGCTGCTGCTGTGCGTGAACTTCGTGGCAGGACTTCTCCAACCCAGAAGGAAACCCTACGGACCGCCGGGGCCCCGCCCGGCAGTCGACGCGCAGCGTCGAACACCGACGCTCTCGCCCCTCACCAGCCCCGCCACTTCCACAGAGTCGTTCTCGGGCTTGTCCCGAGAACCTCGGTTGCTTCACCATGGGAACTCCCAGCGAGTCCTCCCCGAAGCCATCAACCGAGATGCTCGGAATGCGCTTCGCTTACCCAAGCATGACGCCGTTGATGTCGCTTACGCTGGTGCGGAATCCACGTCTGTCATTCCGATCGCGCGCATCGCGTGTGACCCGGAATACAGGGGCCGCGCGCACGGCCTGACCTGACGCGTTTTCAGCGCTCATCGAACCCTCGGCTCCCGGCCGCAGGGAACGCACCCTCATGCCCCGGGTTGCACAATCTCACTCACGCCATATCCTTGGAAGAACAGCGCCGCGCGCAGGTCCGTATGCTGTATGCGCGCCCGCGTCTCGGCCGCCACGATCGGCTTGGCCTTGTAGGCAATGCCAAGACCTGCCGCGCGGATCATGTCGAGATCGTTCGCCCCATCGCCCAGCGCCACCGCATCGTCCGCCGTTCCGCCGAACGCCGCGGTCTCCTCCAGCAGCGCTGTCAGCTTCGCTTCACGGCCCAGGATCGGCATCCCAACGGCGCCCGTCAGCGCCGCGCCATCGTCGATCAGCGTATTGGCGCGATCGGCATGGAAGCCGGACAAGGCGGCAACGCGCGACGTGAAATAGCCAAAGCCGCCAGATACCAGCACGCACCGCGCCCCGTGAGCTTTCATCGTGGCGACCAGCTCGGTCGCGCCCGAATTCAGCCGCACGCGCTGTTCGTGGCAGGCGGCCAGCGCCTCCAGCTTCAACCCCTTCAGCATCGCCACGCGCTGGGTGAGGGCGCCGGCAAAATCCAGTTCGCCGCGCATCGCCCGCTCTGTGATGGCCGAAACTTCCGCCTTCAGCCCCGCAAAGTCCGCCAGCTCATCCAAGCATTCCTGCCCGATGATGGTGGAATCCATGTCCGAAATCAGCAGGCGCTTGCGCCGGTTCGTGGCGGGCGTAATGGCCCAGTCGGCGGCGGCAGCGGCCGCTTCGGCCTCAAGCCATGCGACCAGGTCCGCACCGCCCGTCACTCTGCGCTCCGAGATACTCCATCCGTTGCCGGAACGATCACTGGCCATGCCAGCGCCGCCGGGCGCGGCAGCGGCCAGCCGAACGGCGTCCGCATCGCGTGAAACAAGGGTAAGAACAGGGT
>JAVBYB010000181.1 GCA_030824255.1 bacterium | reverse complement strand
TCACGAGGAGGAGGCGGAGGTGGCGGATGCGGGCGGCGGGTTGCCAGAGGAAGGCGTGCCCAAGCAGCGCTGCAGTGCCGCCAAGCACAAGGATCGTGGTTGTGGCTGACTTCGCGAGAATGATGATGCCGAGAGCCACGGGCGCAAGAAGCAGCGCGGACAGGCGGAACCAGCGGTTGGCGCCCTTGTCCAGCAGGAGCGCGAGACTGCAGATATAGAGAATGAACATGTTCACGGCGAGGGCATTCTTCTGGCCGAAGATTCCCGTCCATGCGCCGTTGATGTCGATCGAAGGTGAGAGCACGCAGTACACGGCGGCGATTGCTTCCACGACCATGAAGATGATCAGGATGTTGCGACCGGACAGGCGGGTGGCGGCATAGATAGCCACCACAGATGTCAGCGCGAAAAGAGCGCCTTTGCGGATAGCGTCGGCAGCGGAAGGCGCCCACAGCGCGGACACCAGACAGAACAGCGGGATGATCAGCACGGGCCAGGCGCGCAGGATCGTTGGAAAGGTCTGCCGGGCAAACAGGAACAGGGCGCCGACAAAGTACGCCGCAGCGATATAGCGCAATGGCGCAAGTCCGTTGAACGGCAGCGTCGTTCCCAGCACCCACGCGAAAAGCATGATGACGTCTAGCTGGCGACAATAGCGCAGCAGCGACCGGACGCGGTTGCGCCAGGCGGCTACGGGCCGAGCGCCCGCCCGATCAAATCCTGCTCTGGGCGACCCCAGATTCATGCAAAAGGTTCCAGCGGTTCAAGAACGACCCGGAACCCGGCAGGTGACGGGCAGGGCCATTCCTCGATCAGTAAACAGCAATCCGCATACCATCAGGTGAACGGCGCAATTATTCACCTCCTGTGAAGCGAAATCGACGGATTAACCAGAGGACGGCTGCTCAGGGCTTGCGCCTTGGCACATCTCGGGCCGTCATGGTTTATGGCGAGAGACACACCCACGGAGCTGCCATGTCCCAGATCAAGGTCGCCTGCGTCCAGATGCGATCCGGCACGGATGTCGCGGACAATATCGCCGCAGCAACTGCACTTATCCGGCAGGCGGCCGCCGGCGGAGCCGAGCTGATAGCCACCCCTGAGATGACCACGCTGCTGGAGCGCAAACAGGGGGTCGTATGGGAGGCATCCGTAAATGAAGAGGCCGACGTCGGCCTGAGGGCGTTCCAGGCGTTGGCGCGCGAATTGGGCGTCACGCTGCTCGTGGGATCAATGGCAATCCGGGCTGAGGCAGGGAAATGCGCCAACCGCAGCTTCCTGATCGGGCCAACTGGCGAGGTCGTGTCGCGTTACGACAAGATCCATATGTTCGACGTGCAGCTGAACGCCGGAAACATCTATCGCGAGTCGGACAGCTATGCGGCCGGCGGGCAGGCGGTTGTAGCCGACCTGCCGAACGTAAAGTTGGGTCTCACGATCTGCTATGACGTACGTTTTCCCGAGCTGTTCAGGCAGCTGGCTGTCGCAGGCGCGCAGGTCATCGCCGTGCCGGCCGCATTCACGCGCATCACTGGCGAGGCGCACTGGCATATCCTGCTGCGCGCGCGCGCCATCGAGACGGGGTGCTTTGTCATCGCGCCGGCGCAGGGCGGCAAGCATCAGGACGGTCGCGAGACATTCGGACATTCACTGATCATCGACCCGTGGGGCGAAGTGCTGGCGGAAGGCGGCGTGGAGCCGGGTGTAATTCATGCGACGCTGGACCTTGCGAAGGTAGATGAAATGCGGGGCAAGATTCCGTCGCTGAAGCATGTGAGACCGTTCAAGTCGGTGGGCGCATGAATTCCGTCTACGCGTCGCTTTCGGACACAATCTTCGATGTGATGTCCGGCCTCGCGCGCGAGACGGGCGCGATCAATCTCGGACAGGGTTTTCCCGAATGGGATGGGCCCGAGGATGTGAAGCGCAGGGCGGCGGACGCGCTGATCCGCGGACCGAACCAGTATCCGCCGATGCGGGGATTGCCGGTCTTGCGCGAAGCGGTCGCCGACCACTACCAGAGGCTGCAAGGCGTTCAACTGGACTGGCAGACCGAGGTGACGGTGACATCCGGCGCGACGGAAGCGCTGGCGGCGGCGTTGCTGGCCGTGTTGTCCCCTGGCGACGAGGTGGTGCTGTTCGAGCCGATGTACGACAGCTATCTGCCCATGCTGCAGAGGGCAGGAGCGACCGCGCGATTCGTAAAGCTGCGCCCGCCGCACTGGCGCGTCGATCCGGCCGAGCTGGCGGCGGCATTCACAGCCAGGACGCGAGCGGTAGTGGTCAACACGCCGCTGAACCCGTCCGCCAGTCTGATCGGCATGGAGGATCTCACGCTTATTGCCGAGCAATGTGTGAAGCACGATTGCATCGCGATCTCTGATGAGGTGTGGGAGCACTGCGTTTTTGATGGCGCGCGGCATGTCTCGATGCTCTCGGCGCCGGGGATGCGGGATCGGACAATCAAGATCGGATCGGCGGGAAAAATCTTCTCGATGACCGGGTGGAAGGTGGGCTTTGCCTGCGCCGCGCCGAAGCTGACCGAGGCGTTTTCCAAGGCCCATCAGTTCCTGA
>JAVBYB010000565.1 GCA_030824255.1 bacterium | reverse complement strand
GTCGCCGCGCAGGCCCAGCAGCGCGCGGGACGACAGGTTTTCCACTTCCGTTTTCCGGGGACCGGCATCAATCGGGCGATACGCCGCCGTGCCCGTCAACGAGCCCAGAACGAGATCCAGGCCCGGACCCGCATAGCCCGGCAGGCGGTTCGGCGAGCCGGCATTGCCGAACGGGTTGTAGTAATTCGACGCCGGCACAACGATCGGCACGGCCCCCAGCATCGGCGCGGATTCGCGATAGCCAACCGAGTCGGCGAGATAGACGCCGCCCTCGGCAAACAGCTCCAGCCCGCCGTCAAACTCATGATTCAGGAAGGCAAACGCGTTGTAGCGATCGACGCCGTTGGAGACGGTCGCATCCTGGTTCACGTCATACCGCGTATCCTGCGGGCGCGTGGATGTGGTGGCGATGCAGGTGTCTGGCGTCAGCGCTGTCGCGCAGCCCCCGAGCGATGTCGGCCGGACATGGAACTGGCCCGCCGCATTGGTGACGGCCGTGCCGTTGACCAGAATGTTGCCGGTCGAAAACCGGTCGAAAATCCCCCAGGCCGAGGTGATCGACGTGTTGTTGAAGCTGGCCGCCGCCGCATCGTTCGCCCAGTCCGCAGGCAGGCGCGAACGCAGGTCGGAATTGGCGGTCCAGTCGCGGTCGCGCGCGAAAATCGGGTCGCGCGTGAAGTAAGAGGCCAGAACGGAGAGATTCGTCCGTCCGTCATCGGACGACACGCCGAATTCAGCCGCCGCCGTGAGTTCGTCCGCCGATGCGCCGTCCTCGGTGCCGTAGGTGAGGTCCAGCGTGAACCCTTCCAGATCCCTTTTCAGTACCGTGTTGACCACGCCCGCCACGGCATCCGCGCCATAGATCGCCGACGCCCCGTCCAGCAGGACCTGCACCTGGCTGACGCCCATGGTGGGGATCGAGTTCGTATTGACGGTTACAACCGGAACCAGGTTTTCCGCCTGCGTGCCGGGGTGGTTGACCATCCGCCGCCCGTTCAGCAGCACCAGCGTATTGCCCGTGCCCAGCGCCCGGAGGTTGATCGACGCCGTGTCGCCACGCGCGTCATTCAGGCTGCCGATCGTCCGTGTTGTGTTGAAGGCCACATCGCCCAGCTGCGGGATGGAGCGGAACAGGTCGTCGCCGGAACTTGCCGCAATGGCGTCCAGCTCTTCCTCGCCGATCACCGTCACCGGCAAGGCGTCCGTCGGCCGTGCGCCAACGATCTGGGTGCCGACGATGACGACAACATCATTGCCGGTGGCGGGGTTATCTTCCGGCGGCGCGACCTGCGCCCAGCCTGCCCCAGCGAACGCCAAGGCCGTCGAGGCCATCAGCAGAACGCGAAACGCCTTTTCACGCACGGTAGACCGCATATCACGCCCCCTGGTTTTGACGTTTGCCGGCCACCAGGCCACTTGAAGGCCACATCGGCTGAGGGGGGTAAGGTGTCAACCCAATTCGCCCCACGGGCTCGTGAGGTCACCGGGAGTTACGACATCCCGCTCCCGGACGAGGCGCCGGGATACAGAATGCGACACCTATCACGGCTAATTGAAGCATTGTTTTCAATGGTTTGGGCGTCTCGCGTTGACCGATTTTCAAGCCACGGCATGTATGGTCCCGGCCTAACGCGCCTGTCAGCTTCTGTTCGATCACAGGAACCGGCCGCCTTATCGCGGAAACGTCATACGTTCTGGGCAAGCCGTGTCGGCACGCCGCAGACGGGGAAGTTAAACCGGCGCGTAGAAGGAACAGCCAAACTACGGCCACAAGGATGGCCGCATGTATGGCGCACGTGTAGTGTGGTGGCGGAGTCGCAGGTCTATGGCGCTAACCAAGAAACAGCTCGTCGCAGGCGCAGCCGCAGTCGCGGTCCTCGCGATTGGCGGCGTGGCGTTCGCTACGCTCAACGGCGGCGGACATGGCGGCGAAGCTGCCGCTGCCGGCCAGCGCGGTCCGGGCGGACCCGGTGGACCGGGCGGCCCCGGCGGCCGTGGCGGTCCCGTGACCCAGGTCGAGGCTGTCCCCACCGAATCCCGCGTCTTCTCATCCCGCATCGAAGCGCTCGGCACGCTTGAGCCGCGCGAGCGTGTCGTGTTGACCGCCAACGCCGCTGACCGCGTCACGGCCATCTACTTCGAGGACGGCCAGCGCGTCGCCAAGGGCAAGGTGCTGATGACCCTCGTGAACGAGGAAGAGTCGGCCCAGCTCGAATCCGCGCGCGCAACCGAAGCCAACGCCAAGCTCGTGTATGAGCGCAACCAGCGTCTCGCCTCAGCCGAAGCCGTCGCCCAGCTTGAGCTTGAGCGCACCAAGTCTTCCTACGACGCAGCCGTCGCCAACACCGGCGCCATTCAGGCCCGCCTGCGCGACCGCGTTCTGACCGCCCCCTTCTCCGGCGTGCTGGGCTTCCGGCAAGTCAGCCTCGGCGCCTACGTCTCGCCCGGCCAGGCGGTCGCCACGCTGATCGACGACAGCCAGATGCGCCTCGAATTCGGCGTTCCGTCTGTCTTCATGTCCGACCTTCGCGTCGGTCTCGAGATCAACGCCACCACCAAGGACCTCACGGGCCGCGGCTTC
>JAVBYB010000440.1 GCA_030824255.1 bacterium | reverse complement strand
CTGAAACGACGCCATTGCTCGAAGCCGGCGGAAAATGTCTGCACGGGGACGCGGGAGCCGCGAACCTTCTTGACGACGCCAACCACGCGGGGCCTCCCGCGTCCCCGGCCCTCCATGTGCGGGCCAGAGCTACAGCGAACCTCCAGATGCTCCGGCGTCGTGGAGCTTTCGGCATGTCAGCCCACCGGCGGGGCGACGCGCTCGACCGGCCCGAACGTCGTCTCGAACGTCGCCTTCAGCGCCACGTCCACCTCGTGCATCGGAATCCACTGACCGAGATCGGCCAGCGATGTCACGCCCAGACCCGGATCGGTGACGCCGCATGGCGTGATGCCGCCGAAGTGGGAGAGGTCGGGCTCAACGTTGAGACTGATGCCGTGATAACTGACCCAGCGCTTCAGGCGCACGCCGATGGCCGCGATCTTGTCCTCGCGCAGCTGGCCGCCCGGCCGCGTCCGATCGACCCACACGCCCACGCGGCCTGCGCGCCGCTCGCCCTTCACGTTGAAGGTCGCCAGCGTGCCGATGATCCAGGTTTCCAGCGAGCAGACGAACTGCTTCACATCCCGGCCCCGCCGGGTGAGGTCCAGCATCACATACGCCACCCGCTGGCCGGGCCCGTGATAGGTGAACTGGCCGCCGCGCTGGGTGTCGAACACCGGGAATCGGTCGGGGTCGAGCAGGTCGCTTTCCCGTCCGCTGGCGCCCTTGGTGTAGAGGGGCGGGTGCTCCAGCAGCCACACCAGCTCGTCTGTTTCACCTGCCGCAATGGCCGCGGCGCGCGATTCCATTGCCGCGACGGCTTCGGGATACCCCACAAACCCCTCTGAAATGGCCCATCCAGTCGTCATTAACCTGTCCGAAATCCGAAAGGAGAAAGCTCCACTCCGGTATATCGGAGCAAACGCGTGCAGTCTCAACTGGACCAGGTCGGCGTCGAGATCACCGTCCTGCTGGGACGGTCTCTCATGCCAATGCAGCAATTGCTGCGGATGGGCCGGGGCGCCGTGATCCAGCTCGACACCAAGGAAGACGATCAGGTCTGGATCCTGGCCAACAATCACCCCATCGCCCGGGGCGAGCTGGTGATTGAGAACGACAAGATTTCGGTGAACATCACCCGCCCGGCGCAGGTCGAAGACTTCTACGCCACCGAGCAATAGCCCGGATAACTGATCGGATTCCGGGGCATTTTCGCCCGTTTTGCCGTCTCCGACATTCGCACTTCACAAGTGATCAAAGCCAGCATATATCGCGGCCCTTGCTTCGGCGTGCGGTCGTGGCGGAATTGGTAGACGCACTACCTTGAGGTGGTAGCGCCGCAAGGCGTGGAAGTTCGAGTCTTCTCGACCGCACCAGCAACTTCAATAGAGAGAACGCCGTTCGGCAGTGGGGAGGTCACGATGAATGACACCCGCGACCCGGGCGAGCCCGAATTTCTCGCTGAAGCTTCTGAACCCGTGGAAACCATCGAAGCGGGCGTGATCTCGCCCGCCTTCATCGCCCAGGTTGTTGGCGCGGTGGGCGATGGCGACAAGCCCTTCCTCTGGCGCATGGTGAAGGAGCTGCACCCGGCCGACGTGGCCGACTTGCTCGAACACCTGCCGCCCGATGCCTTCCGGAAGGCCATCCACCTCCTCGGCAAGCACCTGCCGGCCGAAGCGGTCGCCGAACTGTCTGATACGGCCCGTCTCGATGCCCTGAACGAACTTACCGACGCCGCTATCTCGGCGATGATCGGGCACCTGGATTCGGACGACGCGTCCTTCATCCTCGGCGATCTCGAGGAAGACCGCCGCGCCAGCATTCTCTCGCGCGTGTCCGCAACTGACCGCGCGGCGATCGAAAGCTCGCTGGCGTTCGACGAGGAATCCGCCGGACGCCTCATGCAGCGCGACTTCGTCGCCGCGCCTGTCTTCTGGACAGTGGGGCAGGCGATCGACCACATGCGCACGGTCGCCGAGGACGATCTGCCGGAAACCTTCTTCGAGATCTACATAGTCGATCCGGCCTTCCGCCTTGAGGGCAGCGTGCCCGTCTCGCGCCTGCTGCGCCACGGCCGCGATACGCCGCTCAAGGCCATCATGAAGGAAGCGCCTGTCCTCCTTCACCCGGAGATGGACCAGGAAGAGGTCGCCTACATCTTCCGGCAGTACAACCTCGCCTCCGCCCCCGTGGTCGACGCCGCCGGTCGCCTCACCGGCATGATCACCATCGATGACGTCGTCGACGTTATCCAGGAAGAGGCGCAGGAAGACATTCTTGCCCTGTCAGGCGTCAGCGAGGCTGGCGTCAACCAGTCGGTATTCTCCGCCGTGCGCGCGCGCATGCCATGGCTGCTGCTGAATCTCATCACGGCGTTCTTCGCCTCGGTGCTGGTGTCGCTGTTCGCCGAAGTGATCGACCGCGTGGTGGCGCTTGCTTTCCTCATGCCGGTGGTTGTGGCTCTGGGCGGCAGCGCGGGGTCCCAGTCGCTCGCCGTCGCCGTGCGCGCGATCGCCGAGCGCGATCTTGAAGGCCAGCTGGCCCGTCGCGCCATCCGCCGCGAAGCGCTGACCGCGTTGATCAACGGCGCCCTGATCGCCGTGCTGGCCGCG
>JAVBYB010000388.1 GCA_030824255.1 bacterium | reverse complement strand
CGCTCCTCAGCACGCGCGGGGCGGAACTTGCGGGTGATGGGTTACCCCACGATCTCGTCGAGACGGAAGAAGAAGTTGATCTCGCGCTCGGCCGAAGCCTCGCTGTCCGAACCGTGGACCGAGTTTTCGCCGATCGACTGGGCGAACAGCTTGCGCACGGTGCCGTCGGCGGCCTTTGCCGGGTCCGTCGCGCCCATGACTTCGCGGTGGTGGGCGACGGCGTTCTCGCCTTCGAGAACCTGCAGCACGACCGGGCCGGACGTCATGAAGTCGACCAGCTCGCCGAAGAAGCCGCGAGCCTTGTGCTCGCCATAGAAGCCTTCAGCCTGGGCGCGGGTGAGGCGCACGCGCTTCTGGGCGACGATGCGCAGGCCAGCTTGCTCGAACACGGCGTTGACGGCGCCGGTGAGGTTACGCTTGGTCGCGTCCGGCTTGATGATGGAGAAAGTGCGTTGGACGGCCATGACGTGTTCCTGAAAGGCTCTGAATCGGGTTTTGTCGGGCCCCTATAGCCTTCACCACTGGCGCCGCCAACAGCCCGTGCGCATTTCTTGGCAGAGCAGTATCAGTCGCCTTGCAGGCGTATCCGGAGGTCTTTCGATGGCAGGCGACAATGCGCAGCAGGTATCGGACTGGAATGGGGCCGTCGGCGAGAAATGGGCAGCCGACCAGGAACGGACCGACCAGCTGATCAAGGCGTTCGGAGACAAGGTCGTGGAGGTCGCTAGGGCTGCCGCCGGCGAGAGCGTGATCGACATTGGTTGCGGCTGCGGCGCGACCTCGCTGGATATGGCAAACGCCGTCGGCCATGCGGGAAGGGTTGTTGGCGTTGATGTTTCCGCTCCCATGCTGGCCGTCGCCCGCAGGCGCGCGGTCGGGATGCCGCATCTGACCTTTGTGGAAGCTGACGCCTCTCAAGCCGAGCTGACCGGGCCGTACGACGTGCTGGTGTCCCGCTTCGGGGTGATGTTCTTCGATGATCCGACCGCGGCCTTCGCTCATATGCGCCAAGCCCTGGCGCCCGGCGGACGCCTCGCTTTCGTCTGCTGGCGGACAGCGGCGGAGAACCCGTGGGCCGCCCTGCCCGCCCAAACGGCCCGCAAGGCCGCAGGAATCGACGCCCCGGCAGCAGACCCCCACGCTCCCGGACCTTTTGCCTTCGGAGACGGCGACAGGCTGCGCGCCATCCTCAGCGAGTCCGGTTTCGAACGGATCGCTATCGAACCTTTCGAAGCGCCAATGCAGATAGGCAGCTCCCCGCGCTCGGCCGCGGAAGGAGCGGTGCGCATAGGCCCCGCCTCCCGCGTTGCTCGCGACGCGCCGGAGAAGCTGCCCGCCATCATTGATGCAATCGAAGCCGCCCTCACCCCGCATGCCGCCGAAGATGGCGCAGTGTCCCTGCCCGGACAGGTCTGGATCGTGACCGCGGAATCACCTGGCTAAGGGTTTGCCGCGAATGCGAATGTGTCCCTACGGCAACGCCACGCAGGGGCATTTTCATGGGAGCCCTGATTTCAGACAGAAAAATCTCGTTAAAAAAGTTCTACTGGGGCGCCTTTATCAGGACGCGATCCGGGGCCATCTCATGCGCATCAGAAGACCGGGGAAGAACCTCGGCCACGGAACAGAAAAAAAGAGAACGGGCTCTCCCATGCTCGCCAAACGGATCATCGTCGCCGCTTTCGCTGCTCTCGCCATTGGACTTCTTCCGCTCGCCCTACCGGGTGAACGCGAACTGTTCGTGGACGTGAACCCAGCGCCCCAGGCGCTGGCCGCGAATTAGGCTGGCCTACCCCTAGCTGAATTTACCTGGGCTCCGCTAACAGTGCGGAATGGCCAAGGCATGCTTCCGTCCTCGAGTCGAAGGATGCGGCATGCTGAAAGCTATTTCAGCTCTTTCTCGAACCAAGCCACCATCGCGTTCATCGCTTCGAGTGCATAGGCATCCGTCTTTGCCGGATCGCCCTTCACGTAGAAATCGTGGTCCGCGTCCGGGAAGACTTTCAGCTCGTTCCTGACGCCCGCCTTGTCGAATGCCGCCTTCATCATCTCCGACTGCGCAACCGGCACGCCCTTGTCCGCGCCGCCCGAGATGATCAGCGTCGGCGGATCGCGCGGATCGGCAAAGTGAACCGGCGAGATACCTGCCCGCAGGCTGTCATCGAAATCGATCGCGCCCGACTTTGTGCGGCTGCCCAGAAGCACGTCGAGATCGGTCGGCGGAAAATAGGCGACGACGGCGCGGACGCGGTTGCCCGACCGCTCCAGCGGATTGGCCGCTGCGGCGTCGCCATCGTCGGCCATGACGCCAGCGACCAGCGAGAGATGCCCGCCCGCGCTCGCGCCCCACACGCCGATGCGTTCGGGAACAGCGCCATAATCCTTCGCGTGCAGCTTGATGTGACGCAGGCCCAGCCGAATGTCGGTCACCGCATCCGTCACCTGAAAGCGCGGCGCCGATGCATGGTGCAGCGCCACGACCGTGAAGCCCTTGTCGATCAACCACTGATACCGCGCCTGCCGCTCCTCCGGCGGCCCCCACGACGAGCGCCACCCCGCCGACACCATGTTGACCACCAGCGCGCCATTTGGCTGCAAAGGCTT
>JAVBYB010000202.1 GCA_030824255.1 bacterium | reverse complement strand
AGGCGGGGGTGCCGGGGCCGGAGGTGCTGTTGGTGCTGGCGCCGGAGGATGAACTCGGCGCGGGCTTTGTGATGGAGTGGATCGAGGGCGAGACGCTGGGCGGAAAGATCGCGCGCGGGCCGGAGTTTGCGGAGACGCGGAAGGGGCTGGCGCGCCAGTGCGGAGAGATACTGGCGAGGCTGCACAGTGTCGATGTGCAGGCGGCGGGGCTTGGCGATGTGCTGGAGTCGTTCACGCCAGAACACGCGGTGCGGAAGACGCATGCGGCCTATATGGAGCTGGGCTCGCCGCAGCCGATGATCGACTACACGGCGATGTGGCTGTTGCGGAATATTCCGAAGGCGCGGCCGCTGACGCTGGTGCATTCGGATTTCAGGAACGGGAATCTGATCGTCGATCCGGCGCTTGGCGTTGTCGCTGTGTTGGACTGGGAGCTGGCGCATGTCGGCGATCCGATGCGCGATCTCGGCTGGCTGGCGACGCGGTCGTGGCGGTTCGGCGTGCCGGAGAAAGAGGTCGGCGGGTTCGGTGATCTCGATGAACTGATCGCCGGCTATGAAGGCGTGTCAGGCGAAAAGGTAGACAGGGAGGCCGTCCGCTTCTGGGAAGTGTTCGGGTCTTTCTGGTGGGCGGTGGGCACGCTGTCGATGGCGCAGTCTTTCCGCTCGGGGATGGAGCCGAGTCTTGAGCGGCCGGCGATCGGGCGGCGCTCGTCCGAGTGCCAGATTGATTGCGTGAACCTGCTCATCCCCGGCCCGGTGACGCCGGCAAGGCCATTGAACGATTCACTCTCCGGCACGGACCTTCCACGCTCGGATGAGTTGCTCGTTGGCGTGCGTGATTTCCTTCGTGGAGATGCAGTGAAGCCGATGAGCGGTCGCGACCAGTTTCTCGCGCGCGTGGCGGCCAACGCCCTCGATATCGTTCTGCGTGAAATCGCGCTGGGACCGGACGCCCGCATTTTCGAGATGGAGGCGCTGCGCGGGCTGTTTGGCGCCTGGGGGCCGTTGCAGGATCAGCGCGAGAAACTCTGCCGGGCGATTCGGTTCGGGGAGATCGCTCTCGATGCGCCGGAGCTTCACGCCTACCTGCGCCAGAGCGTTCATGCGCAGGTGCAGATCGACCAGCCAGGCTATGCGGGCGCCATTGAAAGCGCGCGAAATGCGTGAGTTTCTGCGCCAGATTACCCTGCGTGAGCAGCTGGTACTCGACGGTAGGCCGCGCCGGGCCTAAACCACCCGCAGTCAGATAGAGGCTTTCATGTCGCGTCCTGTTATTTCTGCCACCGGCCTGTTCACCCCGCCGAATGCGATCTCCAATGCGGAGTTGGTGCAGAGCTTCAACAGCTGGGTCGACAAGTACAATGCGGAGAATGCGGGGGACATCGCGGCGGGCGTGAAACAGCCGAAGGCGCATTCGTCGGTCGAGTTCATCGAGAAGGCGTCGGGCATCAAGGCGCGCTATGTGGTCGACAAGGAAGGCGTGCTCGACATCAACCGCATGACGCCGAACATTGCCGAGCGGCCGAACGACCAGATTTCGGTGTTGGCAGAGATTGCCGTGAATGCGGCGAAGCAGGCGCTTGAGCGGGCGGGCAAGGATGGCAGCCAGGTCGATGCCGTGATCTGCGCCGCGTCGAACATGCAGCGGGCTTATCCCGCGATGGCGATTGAAGTGCAGCAGGCGATCGGATCGCAGGGCTTTGCCTTCGACATGAACGTGGCATGTTCTTCGGCGACGTTCGGGATCCAGACCGGCGCGGACTTCGTGCGCGCGGGCCATGCGAAGACGGTGCTGATGGTGAACCCCGAAATCTGCTCGGGGCATCTGAATTTCACGGACCGCGACAGCCATTTCATATTTGGAGACGTGGCGACGGCGGTTCTAATCGAGGCAGAAGAGGTGGCGCAGAAGGATCACTGGAACATTCTTGGCACGCACCTGAAGACGCAGTTCTCGAACAACATCCGCAACAATTTCGGCTTCCTCAATCGCGGTGATCCTTCGGGCGTTGGCAAGACCGACAAGCTGTTCGTCCAGGAGGGACGGAAAGTGTTCAAGGAAGTGGTGCCGATGGTGGCGGGCATGATCCAGTCGGAGATGGACCGGCTGGGGCTGAAGGCGACGGATCTGAAGCGCCTCTGGCTGCACCAGGCAAATACGGGGATGAACCGGTTGATCGCCGAGCGCGTACTGGGCCATGAGGCGACCGAGGATGAAAGCCCGACCGTGTTGGACACTTATGCCAACACGTCTTCGGCGGGGTCTATCATCGCGTTCCATAAGCACTCCGGAGACTTCAAGGCTGGCGACAAGGGCCTGATCTGTTCGTTCGGAGCCGGATATTCGGCGGGCACGGTGTTCGTGGAGAAAGCGCACTAGGCGTGCGCGTGCGTTCTCGCTGACGGGATCAGCGAGGCGGGCGGTGGTCGTCATTCAGTATCTTTCAGGCGGGGCGCGCGCGTTTGCAAGTGCGCCCGCGCGGCGCTCCCTGTGGTCGCTATTCGCCATGAGAACCAGGGAGTCTTCTGAAGATTGAGCGGCAATCACGGCCTCATGGTGAGCCGCTGCGCAGATCGCGGTGTTCGTCGAGCCATGGGCGCCACGC
>JAVBYB010000053.1 GCA_030824255.1 bacterium | reverse complement strand
GTCGAAGATGGTTCGCTCGATGGCGCGGATCACGGGTGCGCCGACGACATCGCGAAGGTTGGCCAGTCCGTTCGTGACGGAGGCGAGCACGTGGTCTCGCTTGTCCGCGAAAGTTGGAATGTTGACCCCTTTGACTTGGTCGAAATGGGTGAAGGCGACGGCAAGCTTATCTTGGTGTCCGCCAACCGCTGCTGCCCGGAAGACAGACAGAGGGGCAGCCTGCATCGGTTGCTGAGCGTTATCGACGAGAAGCACCACATCAACGTCGCCAAAGCGACGGGTGATATGGGTCGTAACACTGGACGAAGAGTCCGGCGTGTGTCCGAGTCCTTGCCCGTCCAGAAGTACCAGCTTAGGTCGTCTCGTGGTAAAGGTTGGGTACAGCGGACCCGAAACGCGAATTCCATCAACGAGTGGTGTGAGCAGGCGTCCGAAGTGGGCGGCGAAGTTGCTTGAAAACCACCTGATCTGTTCGATGAAGACGCTTCGATCTGCTGTTTGGAAGGTCCACATGTCGGGCCATCCGGATATCGAGCTTTGTAGCTTGCCCTTGCTGAGAAGGCCAAACCGCTCGGCGACTGCGTCGAGGATGTCGTGCACGATGGCGTGGTAGTCAGCGTCGTCTTCGATATGTTCTTCAAAAAGTTCTTGGGCCGCATCGAGGTCGCTCCCGGCCAGCGTCAGCACGTCCACCTTCAGTTCGCTTGAGAGGGCCTTGATCACCCGCAAGCTGATGGCCCGGATACGGTCTACGAATCCGCGAACAATGAGACCGTTGGCGTCACGAATGTCCCGGGGGATCGTATCGTCGTCCGGGAGGGCGGAGGATTCCAGTTCCGCCTCTGTCGCGGTGTCGAACGCCCAGTCGTCTTCTGCAGTTTCGGAATTATCACTTGGCCACGGACCAAGAGTGTAGCTGAGCCGGAAGCGCTGATCACGATGGTTGAGGAGTCGTTCGGCAATCTTTCCGTCGCTGGCTCGCTCCCATACCGCCAGACATGAATCGGAAACGCATTCCTCGATGTTCGCTTGGACCCAGAACTTGGAGAAGAAGGTGACAGCAGCCGAATAGCTGCCCTCTGCAAGAACCACTTCGATGTCGGAAACGGTCGTCTTGGCCGTCGATGTGGACGGAAAACGATCACGTTCAGGATCGGAACCGATCAGCTGCCGAAGCAACGACGTTTTGCCAGCTCCGGTTGTGCCTACCAAGATCGCACGAGTGTAGTCTTGCTCGATGCCCGGTAAGGGGATTTGTTCTTCCCGCATTGCCCACGTATCGGCCCGGCCAGCCTGAATTTCGTCGTAGAACGCCTCGGTGATCACTGACGAGAAGGTCCGTTCGGCCTCTTCACGTTTCGCGATGCTCCACCACGAGTTGTCACCCAGAAGCGTGTTCATCTCGGCGACCAGCTGGTCCGCCTTTTCGGAGTTGTCCGTACCCAGCCCGCGCCTCATCTTGAGGCCCGGCTTTCCCTTAGGGTCCGTTCTAAGCGGGTGTCGAAAGCTGATGGTCCAGCCGGGTCGGCCTTGAGCTCGGGATTTCGATGCGGTGTATTGGGCCGAAGCCATGCTTAACTCCATTTGGTCGCGTTGTACCGCGTTGTTCCAGATGGATATGCCGACTTCCCGACTGTGCGTCAATACCAATTTGGTACAACGTGCCACAGCGTCGATATTTTGGCGAACTGTTGGCCCAAATGATATTCGCACTGCGGAGCGCGATAGCTATCGTGGGCATACAGTTGGACTGGGCGACGACCGGAGGACTTCTATCGAATCTTGTTCCAGCGAGGCCGCCTTTCCCCCTCAGGTTTTAAAATCACAGCCTCGAATGGAGCTGATGTAAGCCCCTCCTCAAAGTTTTCGTCATCGCCCCGGTGATAGGTCCAAGGCGTTTCCCACTCCGACTTGATGCGCATAGCCATTGATCGGACTTCCGGCGGCATCGCTGCCTCGGCGCACCCAACCCGTTCACTCTCCAAATCCATGAAGAGAACCGGTAAGTCGGCAGGCAAAGCTTGCAACGCCACGATAAACTCACCCACCGTAAGCGGTTTCGGGTCCGGGTAGGCCAGTCCCCAAACCTGCCATCGCTCATCCATCGACAGTTGCAGCATGGCGATAATCCACTCTGTTGTTTCAGGCAGCTGTCGGTGGGCGCGGAGGCATCGGCGGTAGTCTTCGTCTTCCAACTGTTCGTAGTAGATTACGTCTGCTGCGGTTGGGTCCTGAAGAACCTTCAGGCGATCCGCGAGCGCCGTGATTTCTTCTGCACTGGCCATGTCGCCATCTCCTCAAGCCGCCCTCGTGAGCAACAGTCCGATGATCGGCGTCGTGGTTTACACCACCGAGATAGCGGCTTGAAATCATAGTGGCAGGATTGCCCGGCGTTTACAGGCTAGTCAGTTGATTTTGCGCAAATAGACTGCCGCCTTCTAAGCGGACGGTTGCAGGTTCAAGTCCTGCCGGGGTCGCCACGATTTCAAGTTTGACGGGCGCGGAGGCTGGCTCGCTTCACGCCTCAGGCCGCCTACTTGGGCATACTGCCGCTCCGTGGCATGCAATCATACCGCATGCATGGAGACGGTCATGACCTTCAAAGCCCTCGTCACGAGCAAGTCCGCAGCGGGCATTGCGACGTCGCTGCTGGATTTCAGCGCGGCGGATCTGGGCGAAGGCGATGTGACTGTCGCGGTCGAGTACTCCACGGTGAACTACAAGGATGGTCTGGCGCTTTCTGGCGGGCGGATCATGCAGGCGTTTCCCATGGTCGGCGGGATTGATTTCGCCGGAACGGTCGAGGACTCCGACAACGCTAGCTTCAAGCCGGGCGACAAGGTGGTGTTGAATGGCTGGGGGCTGAGCCAGACACACAATGGCGGGTATGCTCAGAAGGCGCGCGTGCCTGGCGACTGGCTTATCCCGCTGCCCGAAAATTTCTCGACGCGCGATGCCATGGCGATCGGCACGGCGGGCTACACGGCCATGCTGTGCGTGATGGCGCTGGAGCATGGCGGCCTGACGCCTGCGAAGGGTGATGTGCTGGTGACGGGCGCCAATGGCGGGGTAGGGTCGATTGCCATCTCGCTTCTCTCGGCGCTGGGGTATCGCGTGGCGGCATCTACCGGGCGTGCGTCCGAGGCGGATTACCTGCGCGGACTCGGCGCGGCGGAGATTGTTGATCGCGACACGTTGTCGGCGGCAGGCAAGCCCATACAGGCGGAACGCTGGGCCGGGGCGGTGGACTCGGTTGGCAGCCATACGCTGGCGAACGTGCTGGCGCAGACGAAATATCGCGGCGTGGTAGCGGCGTGCGGGCTGGCGCAGGGGCTGGAACTGCCGGGCTCGGTCGCGCCTTTCATTCTTCGCAATGTGACGCTTGCGGGGATCGACTCGGTGAATGCGCCGCGCGAGGTGCGCCTTGAGGCTTGGGCGCGTCTGGCAAAGGATCTCGATCCGGCGAAGCTGCAAGCGACCGTTACGGAAATCGGTCTCGGGCAGGTTCCTGATGTGGCTGCGAAGATCCTGAAGGGCCAGGTGCGCGGCCGGACGGTGGTCAACGTCAACCTGTAGTTTGCTGCTCCAGGTATCTTGCGTGCGTCACCGGCTCTCTGAGCCTTTAATCGCAGCGCCGGTTTCTTTCGTTTCGTAACCAGTTCGAGGGTCGTGCGTTTAGTCAGTGGAAGCGTCCCAGGGGATGGCTTCTTGCGCGCTGAATGACACGAGTGAGGACCCCTCATGGCTGACAAAATGCATCACACCCCGGCCGACAAAGCGGCCCAGAAGTCCAGTTGGCTGGATGGCCTGCCGCACGATTTCTCTGGCTGGGGACCGCAAACACCGGACCCGGAAGAGGCCCGTGCTGGTGAGATATTCTTCGTTCCCGAAAACGGACTGACGTGGCGCGGCGACGAAGATCACAATCTTCACGTCTGGCGGTTTGACGGCCGCCGCCATCATCATCACTAGGAAGGAGCGCACACATGGATGCCATCACCCTCCTTCGTGAGGACCACAAGATGCTCCGCAAACTCCTTGAGGAATTTGCGGAGACGACGGAGCGCGCCGTCGAAACGCGCAAGAAGATGCTGAAACGTATCGAGACGGAGCTTGCGGCTCATACGGCCATTGAAGAAGAGCTGTTCTACCCAGCCCTCATCGCGGCGACGGATGATATTGAAGACAAGCGCATGGTCGCTGAAGGCATCGAGGAACACCGCGCTTGCGACAAGAAGGTGATCCCGGATCTGCACAAATCCGACCCGTCGAGTATCGAATATTCCGGACAGGCGAAGGTCCTCAAGGACTACATATTCCACCACCTCAAGGAGGAAGAGGAAGACATGTTCCCGAAGATGCGTGAGCTGGTTAGCCGCAAAGAGCTGCAGGAGCTGGGAGAGAAGATGCTCGCCCGAAAGAAGGAACTGCTCGGGGAGATGGCGTAGCGGGAGATGCTCAGCGCAGCGGAACGAGCCGACAGCGCAGGATTGAACTATGTCGAACCAAACGCCTTGCCCCTTCGCCGTGTGCGAAAGGGCAAGGGGTTTACGTTTGTGGACTGCAGATCCCGAGCGCTCAGCGACCTCAAGCTGAAGGAGCGGCTCATCAAGCTGGCGGTGCCCCCGGCTTGGGAAGACGTCAAGCTCGCACGTGATCCAAAGAGCCATATACAGGCCATCGGCCGCGATGAAGCGGGGCGGCTACAATACAAGTATCACGAGCGCTGGACTGAAGCCGGACACGAGGTAAAGCGCGAGCGTCTATTGAAGTTCGGGCAAAAGCTGGGGGCTGCTCGCGACGAGATTGAAGCGCAGCTGCGGCGCCAGACAGTGGATGAGGATTTTGCGCTGTCATGCGCACTGGCGCTGCTGGACCGTGCAGGCCTGAGGGTAGGCTACCCCGAATATTCGAGGGAAGATGGCGGTCGCGGCGCCACTACGCTGACGCGCAAGGACGTGGTGGTGAAGGATGGCCGCGTGCGCCTGCGGTTCTTTGGCAAGGGCGGCAAGCGGATCGAGCGCATTGTCGAGGACAGGCCGCTGGCGCGGGCGATTGGTTTGCTGAAGGCGCAGCCGGGGGAGATGTTGTTCCGCTGGAAGGATGCCGAAGGCGACGACGCTTGCCTCCAGGCGGAGGATGTCAACAAGTTGCTGCGCGAGAAATTCAGCGAAACGACCAGTGCCAAGGACTTCCGCACGTTTCGGGCCAGCTCGATTGTCGCCGGCGCATTGCAGGATGCGCGCAAGGACGAGAATACACCACGGCTTGCCGTGTTGCGGCAGGCGATCAAGGAAGCTTCAGAGTTCCTCGCGAACACACCGACCGTTTGCAAGGCCAGCTATGTTCATCCGACGGTTCGGGAAGCATTCGAGGATGACGGCTTTGATACCGCGCCCTTGTTTGGCGGGTCGCCGCGCGCGGGTTTGTCGCGAGGCGAGACAGCGCTGGTGCGCCTGCTGGAGCAGAAATCCGGCTAGATCAGTGCAGGAACTTTCCAGCGCCGCATGAGGGGGCGCCGCTTGCGCCAGGATTTGTTTTCACAGCCCAGACGGCAAGACCATCGCGCCAAGCGACATGCTGCGGTGTGGGGATGGCGGCGCGGACAAGATCTGCGCCGTCACGCACCAGAACCACCTCTATGGCCTTCATGGCATCGATCGCGTTTGCCAACTTGCCGAACTCCACTTGGCTGAGCAGGGGCGGCTTGCTGTCGCCGTCAGTCTCTGCCGTATCCAGCCAGACGGAATACATGCCGGAGCTGACCGGCTTCGGCTCGTAGGGGCCAAATGGTATGCCGTCGATGACGAGTTTCATCGTGATCGGCGATCCGGGTATGAGGCTGAAATCCTTCCCGATTGCGCGGAAGCTGACAGTGCCCACAGCCGCCTTGGACTTCCCGTCGCCGGGCATGAAATAGCCAAGGTCAAACGATACGTTGGAAAAGGGGTTCAGCAAGTCCTTCGCGTCGGTGGGGTAAGTTGCACCGCGAGCCGAGATGCCGGCGTCATAATCCAACTCGGCGCGTGCCGCGGCGCCGGCTGACCTGCCACGTGTGAGAAACAGGTATTTGCCACTCTCCGGCTTGGCGTCATCGGCCAGTTCCAGGCTGCACCTTGCAAGCCAATCCTGGGTCTGGGCGATGGCGGGGGCCGCACCTGTCACAGCAAGCGCAAACGACAGGGCTGAAGCCAGGCGCGACACTCTCATATGTGCAATGTCCCCTCAAATCACACGCCAAATGGTACGCGCGCTCAATCACAAGTCCAGCCGGGCATCGTCGGATGCAGCGCAGCTGACAGCAGTCATGCCTGGTGAGCGCCACAGGAACTTCGCCGGACGTATTGTCCGGCCGACAGCAGCAAGGGGCAGGATTGCCCCTCCGCCAGTCAATTAAGGCAGCGGCGCCCAAGCAAAGGGCGCTTTGTTCCGCGCGCTGCATGCGCAGACCGCACCGAATGTGGCGAATGCACCACGCGCGGCAAGCAACACAACGACTGCCCGTTCAAATGTTGCGAACGCTGGTTCACTGTGGCGATTCAGCTATTATCGTCAGTAACGCGTTGCGGTCGGGTACATACACCCTCTTCCATTTTCCATCCGCGGCGCCGACATTTGAGGAAGACGGTTCCTCATCGCACCACTCAGGGTCGCGCCTGCCGCACCCGCTACGAGGCAGGGCGCGCTTCTCCCGAAAGGGTGCAGCCTACGAGGAACTGCACGGCTCGCACCGCGAGTTGCCGGCGAGCTTCGTACGTGCCTCTGGCGCCCGCACGCGGGCAAAGATGGGAGCGATGATGTCGCGCGATCTGTTCGATAGCTACACCAAGGCCTTCGAGACCCGTCGTGAGACGGTGATGTCGATCCAGGAATATCTGGAAGGCTGTAAGAAGGACCCGCTGATGTATGCGGGTCCGCATGAGCGCCTGCTGGCGGCGATCGGCGAGCCAGCGATGATAGATACGTCGCGGGACTCGCGATTGGGTCGTATCCACTCCAACCGGACGATCCGCGTCTATCCGCGCTTCTCCGAGTTCTACGGCATGGAAGAGACGATCGAGCGGATTGTCGCCTTCTTTCGGCAGGGCGCTCAAGGGTTGGAGGAGCGGAAGCAGATCCTCTACCTGCTGGGCCCTGTGGGCGGCGGCAAGTCTTCGCTGGCCGAGCGCATCAAGGCGCTGATGGAAGACCAGTATATCTATGTACTGAAGGCAGGGAATGATCTCTCGCCCGTGTTCGAGAGCCCGCTGGCGCTGTTCGATCCTGACACGCAGGCGGAGACGCTGCAGAAGGAATACGGCATTCCGCGCCGGCGTCTCACGGGCCTTATGAGCCCTTGGGCGCTTAAGCGTCTGGACGAGTTCGGCGGTGACATCACCAAGTTCAAGGTGGCCAAGGTGAAGCCGTCGCGGATGCGGCAGATCGGGGTGGCGAAGGTCGAGCCGGGCGACGAGAACAACCAGGATGTGTCCTCTCTGGTCGGCAAGGTGGATATCCGCAAGCTGGAGATGCATTCGCAGTCCGACCCGGACGCCTACAGCTATTCGGGTGGGCTCAACCGCGCGAACCAGGGCGTTCTCGAATTCGTCGAGATGTTCAAGGCGCCGATCAAGATGCTGCACCCGCTGCTTACGGCGACGCAGGAAGGGAATTATGTCGGCTCCGAAAACATCGGAGCCATTCCCTTCACCGGCATTGTGATGGCCCATTCGAACGAGAGCGAGTGGCGCACGTTCAAGAACAACAAGACCAACGAAGCCTTCATTGACCGGATCTATGTGATCAAGGTTCCGTATGCGCTGCGCGTGACGGAAGAAACGAAGATCTACGACAAGCTGGTGAAGACGTCCGAGCTGGCGGAGGCGCCATTGGCGCCGGGCACGCTGGAAATGCTGGCGCGGTTCTCGGTTCTGTCGCGCCTGAAGACGCACGAGAACTCCAACCTTTTCGCAAAGATGCGAGTTTACGATGGCGAAAGCCTGAAGGAAGTCGATCCCAAGGCGCGCACGCTGCAGGAATATAAAGACGCGGCGGGCGTTGATGAGGGCATGGACGGAATTTCGACGCGCTTTGCCTTCAAGGCGCTGTCGGCGACGTTCAACCACGATACGGAAGAGATTGCGGCCGATCCTGTGCACCTCATGTACGTGCTGGAGCAGGCCATCCGGCGCGAACAGTTCCCGGATGATACCGAGGGCGCATATCTGGAGTTCATCAAGGCTGATCTGGCGCCGCGCTATGCGGAGTTCATCGGCCACGAGATCCAGAAGGCATATCTCGAAAGCTATCACGACTACGGGCAGAATCTGTTCGACCGGTATGTCGACTATGCCGACGCGTGGATCGAGGATCAGGACTTCAAGGATCCAGACACGGGCCAGATGCTCGACCGCGAACTGCTCAACCAGGAACTGTCGAAGATCGAGAAGCCTGCCGGCATCGCCAATCCGAAGGACTTCCGCAACGAAGTTGTGAAGTTCACGCTTCGCCAGCGCGCCAACAACAAGGGCCGCAATCCGAGCTGGACGTCTTACGAGAAGATCCGCGAAGTCATAGAGCGGCGCATGTTCAGCCAGGTCGAAGACCTGCTGCCGGTCATCTCGTTCGGCTCGAAGAAGGACTCGGAGAGCGAGAAGAAGCACGACGAGTTCGTGCAGCGCATGGTGGAGCGTGGGTATACCGAGCGGCAGGTGCGCCGTCTGGTCGAGTGGTACATGCGGGTGAAGCAGACCAGCTAGGACCCCGCGCATGAACATCATCGACAGACGTCGGGACCCGGGAGGCAAGTCGCTGGCGAACCGTCAGCGATTTATAAGGCGTGCACGTGCCCTTGTACGGCGCGCGGTGCGTGAGGCTTCGGCCAAGCGCTCCATCAAGGATGTGGAGAAGGGTGGCGACATCGTCGTGCCGGCCGATGGCGTGCGGGAGCCTGTGCTCCGGCGTGGCAGCCAGGGAGGCAAGCGTGAATACGTGCTGCCCGGCAACAAGAAGTATATCCAGGGCGACGGCATTCCTCGGCCAGACGATGAAGGCGGCGGCTCGGGCGCTTCCGCTGATGGCGAGGGTGAAGACGACTTTCGCTTCGCCCTTTCCGACGAAGAGTTTCTTGATCTGTTCCTTGAAGACCTGGAACTGCCGGATCTGGCCAAGCGTCAGGTGATGGGCGTGGAGGAGGTTCAGCCCGTGAGAGCGGGCTATCGATCGTCAGGGCCTCCATCGTCGCTGTCGATCTCACGAACGATGCGCAACTCGTTGTCGCGACGCACTGCGTTGCGGCGTCCGAGCCCGGAAGAAGTGGCGGCGCTTGAAGTGGAAATTGCCAGACTCGATGATGAAGGCGGCCACGAAGACAAGATTATCGCGCTGCGCGAGGAACTGGAACGCAAGCAGCGTCGGATGAAGCTGGTGCCGTTCATCGATCCGCTGGACGTGCGTTATCGTCGGTACGACCAGATACCCAAACCCGTGGCGCGTGCGGTCATGTTCTGCCTGATGGATGTTTCGGGCTCGATGGACGAGCACATGAAGGATCTCGCCAAGAGGTTCTACTCGCTGCTCTACCTGTTCCTGAAACGGCGCTACAAGCGCGTGGACGTCGTGTTCATCCGGCACACGCACGAAGCCAGGGAAGTGGATGAAGAGACGTTCTTCCACTCGCGCGAGAGCGGCGGAACCGTGGTGTCCACGGCGCTGGAGGAAATGGCGCGCGTCATCCAGGATCGCTATCCAGCCTCTCAGTGGAACATCTACGCGGCGCAGGCGAGCGATGGCGACAACCTGCCGATGGATAATCCGAACACCATCAACCTGCTGAAAACGGCTATCCTGCCGTTGTGTCAGTACTATGCCTATCTGGAGGTCGGTCACGCGCGCGAAGATGGCGGCGGAGATGCGACGTCTCTGTGGAAGGCATATGAAATGGTTGCCGGAACAGAGGAAAACATGGCGATGCGCAAGGTTAGCCATCGCCGCGACATTTATCCCGTATTCCGGGAGCTGTTCGCGAAGGACGGCGCAAAGGCGGAGGCCGAGGCATGACAGGCAACGCAATGCTGACCCGCGACCGCAAGACGCGCATCGTGGATGCGCCTGAGCGCGGAACGTCCTCGCTTCTCTACACGGGCGCGGACTGGAACTTCGAAACACTGGGGCGCGTATTCGACGCGGTGCGCGAAATTGGCGAGGGCGAGATCGGCCTCGACACCTACCGCACCCAGATAGAGGTCATTACGTCCGAGCAGATGCTGGATGCCTACTCAAGCGTCGGGATGCCGCTGTTCTACAAGCACTGGAGCTTCGGCAAGGACTTCGTCCGAAACCAGATGATGTACAACAAGGGTTATCAGGGGCTGGCGTACGAGATCGTCATCAACTCCGACCCCTGCATCTGCTACATCATGGAGGAGAACTCCGCGACGATGCAGACGCTGGTGCTGGCGCATGCGGCGATGGGGCATAACCACTTCTTCAAGAACAACTATGTGTTCAAGCAGTGGACCGACGCAAGCGGCATCGCTGACTACCTCTCGTTCGCGAAGGCATTCATCGCCAAATGCGAGGAGCGCCATGGCGTCGAGGCTGTCGAGCGACTGATAGACGCTGCGCACGCGCTTCAGAGCCACGGCATACATCGCTATCCGGGCAAGCGCTCGATGGATCTTGCAACCGAGGAGCGGCGCGAGAAAGAGCGCCGTGCGCATGGGGAGGCGTTGTTCAATGACCTCTGGCGCACAGTGCCCCAGGCCAAGGGCAAGAAACCTGCGACCAAGAAGAAGCTGGACGAAGAGCGCCGCAAGGCGATCCTCAAATTGCCCGAAGAGAATATTCTCTACTTCCTCGAGAAGACGGCACCGCGCCTTCAGGGATGGCAGCGGGAAATCCTGCGGATCGTGCGTCTGATCGCGCAATACTTCTATCCGCAGCGCCAGACGAAGATGATGAATGAAGGGTGTGCGACGTGGACGCACCATAGGATCATGACGCGCCTCCATGAGAAGGGGCAGATCAGCGACGGCTCTTATCTCGAGTTTCTGCACTCGCATACGAGCGTGGTTATGCAGCCCGAGTTCGATGATCGCCGCTATTCCGGCATCAATCCCTATGCGCTCGGCTTTGCCATGATGCAGGACATTGAACGCATTTCGCTGACGCCCACGGACGAGGACCGGTCATGGTTCCCTGACATCGCGGGTAACGGCGACGCCTATGGCACGCTGAAGGATGTGTGGGCTAACTTCCGCGATGAGAGCATCATTTCCCAGTACCTGTCGCCACACCTGATCCGCCGCATGGGCCTGTTCCACATCGTGGACGACCATGATGTGGAAGAGATGGAAGTCGCCGCCATCCATGACGAGCGCGGCTATCGCGAAGTGCGTCGGGCGCTGGCCCGGCAGTATGACGTCGCCCGACGCGATCCTGACATCCAGGTTGTGGACGTGGACCTGGCCGGGGACCGCCGGCTGGAGCTTCGCCACAACGTGGTCGATGGCATCACGCTGGAGGAAAAGGACGCCGACAGGGTGCTCCAGCACCTGGCCGACCTCTGGGGGTATGAGGTGCGCCTGATCGAGGCGGACGACCATACCGTCTATGCCGAGCACAAGGCGGAGCCCATGCGCCCGTTTGCTTAACGCTACGCCGCAGCGCGGCAATGCCGTCTGCCCACGGTCTTGTGACACCTGACGCTAGGAAAACCGCGCATTCCGGGCGCTATGCCGCTTTCCAGATCACGGCCGGTAACGCTAATTTCGCCGCATAGCAGAGGGGTCGGGCCGCGCCGGGTGTTGGGGCGCAGGCACAATGATCTCGAGGGAGGAGACTATGGCTTCGCGCGTCGCCCATTGGGCGTTTGCGGCCGTGTACGGCATTGTCGCACTGATCGCTGTCTGGGGCGGTATCGTCCAGTTGAATCCACCGCCCACGGGTCCCAGTCCGTTCGATCCAAATCCGCTGCCGCCCATGGTCAATTCGGCCATGTTCACGGCGGCCATGTTCTACTTCATCACCGCGGCGGCGTTCGCAGCGGCGACGTTCAACGCCGTCCGCGGCGCGCTCTCGCCACAGCCAAACGGCGTGGCTTTCAGCCTCAACTTCGCCTTCGCTGCCTTCCTCGGCATCGTGGCGGCTTACCTCCTGTGGTACGGCGTCATTCTGCTGATGCTGGGCGGCTCGTTTGTTTACCTGCTGTCGGGCGTGGCGCTCGCGGCGGTGAGCGTGCTGCTCTTCCTGCGCAAACCGCTGGGAGCGATGATCTACGCGGGCATCGTGGCGTTCTGGATCATCTGGTCCATCGTCGAGGGCGGGCTTGATTTCCTGGCCCTGCTGCCGCGCCTTGCCGCTTTCCTTGTGGTGGGTCTGTGGTTCATCGCGCCGTGGCATCGCGCTGCGATGGGCAAGACTGCCGAGAACCGCATCGACGCGGGCGGCCGCTGGGCTGGCGGCGCGATCGCCGTTGGCGCGGCGCTGCTGGTTGTTGGCGCTGTCCAGGGCTATCCGGTCAATCCGGCCACCGACAATGAAATCACCGGCACGGGCATTTCCGACTGGCAGCACTATGGCGGCGTATCTGGCGGCCAACGTTTCGCGCAGATCGACCAGATCAACGTCGACAATGTCGGCCAGCTCAAACAGGCTTGGGAGTTCCGCACCGGCGTCGCTTACGACTTCAAGCAGACGCCGCAGATGGCCAATGGGATGATCTATCTCTGCACGGCCGGAAACACGCTGATCGCTGTCGACTCCGACACGGGCGAGCAGCGCTGGCGCTATGACACCAAAACCCAGGTGCCGGGCGGGCTGGAGAATGCCTCCACCTTCGCGCGCACATGCCGTGGCGTCGGCTATCACGAGGCCCCCGCCGAATACACCGGTGAGTGCGCCAAGCGCGTCATCACCGGCACAGTGGATGCCCGCCTGATTGCGGTCGACGCGCTCACCGGCCGCCTCTGCGAAAGCTTCGGCTTCAGCGGCGAGGTCAACCTCGTCTCGGGCCTCGGCTATGCGCCGCTCGGCAACTTCATGGTCACGTCCACGCCGCTCATCGCGGGCGACAAGGTGGTCGTCGGCGGCTGGGTGACGGACAACCAGCAGATCGGCAACCCCTCGGGCGTCCTTCGCGCTTATGATGTCACGACCGGCGCTTTCGCCTGGGCGTGGGACATGGGCAATGCGGGCTATCAGGGCCTGCCGGATGAAGGCGGCGAATACACGCGCGGCACGCCGAACGTGTGGTCGAACACCTCCTACGATCCGGTTCTCAACCTAGTTTACGCCCCGACCGGCAACTCCTCGCCGGACTATTTCGACGGCGACCTGCGCTCCAAGGAATCGGAAGAGAACGCCTCGGCTGTTGTGGCTATCGACGCCGCGACGGGTCAGCGTCGCTGGGTCTACCAGACGGTTCACCGCGACATCTGGGATTATGACGTCCCGTCGCAGCCCGTGCTGGTCGATGTCCGCAAGAATGGCCAGGGCGAGCCGATTCCGGCTGTCGCCCAGGCCACGAAGCGCGGCGAGATCTTCCTGCTCGACCGTCGCACCGGCGTTCCGATTTACGACATCCCGGAAATGGCCGTGCCGCAGAACCCCGAAAAGGGCGAGGTCGTCACGGCCACGCAGCCCTTCTCGCCGTTGCCTCACTTCCGCGACGATCGCGTCGAGAAGGATATGTGGGGCATGACGCCGCTCGACATGCTCCACTGCCGCATCGAGTTCAAGAAGATGCGCTATGAGGGGCACTTCACGCCTCCCATGCGTGGCGGCGGCGGCTATGGCCAGCGCGAAGACAGCTGGGGCGGCACGTTCCAGTATCCGGGCAATGCCGGCGGCTTCAACTGGGGCTCGGTGGCGGTGGATGCCGACAACGGCCTGCTGGTTGGCGCGCCGATGCTGATGGGCAACCGCATCGTCCTCCGCAGCAACGAAGACCGCGCGGCCGACCAGGCCTTCAACGCCGAGCGTCGCGCTGCTGCTGCGCCGCGTGACGAGCATGAAGGTCCGGCTGCTCCGCCGGCTGCGGCTCGCGGTGGACGCCAGCAGAGCCCCGAAGCCAAGGCCCATGCCGAACGCTTCGACCAGGACCGCGTCCTCTATCGCGGCGACACGACGCCCTTCATGTCGGATTGGCGCCTGCCGCTGCCGTGGCTGAAAGACCCGGACAACCAGCTGCTCGGCACCAGCCTGCCGTGCTTCGAGCCGCCGTTCAGCCAGATCGGCGTTATGGACCTCAACACCAACACGCTGGTGTGGAAACGTCCCCTCGGGTCGATGAAACAGTCGGGTCCTTTCGGTATGGCAACCGGTCTGCCGTTCATGGTCGGCACGCCTCTGCAGGGCGGCACGATGGCCACGCGTGGCGGTCTGGCCTTCCACGCCGGATCTATGGACGCAACCTTCCGCGCTTTCGACATCCGCACGGGTGACGTGAAGTGGCAGGTCGATCTGCCGGGCAGCGCCCATTCCTCGCCGATGAGCTATGTCGGCAAGAACGGGAAGCAGTACGTGCTGATCACTATCCCGACGCCCACCTGGCGCTACCCGCGCCCTGACCCGGCCGTGCTTGGTCCGCCGTCGCCCGAGGGTGGCTACGTGATCGCCTACGCGCTGCCGGACGCGGCGAAGTAGGACAGTCGTCAGGCCGGTCTGGGGCAAGCCTCAGACCGGCAGGCGGCCCCGGACAGGCCCACCAATCAGGCAGACAAAACAAAAAGGCCCGGAGCATCGCTCCGGGCCTTTTGAACTCCTGCGATCCAGGATGGCTTACTTGATCTTGCCTTCTTTGAAGTCGACGTGCTTGCGAACGACCGGGTCGTACTTCTTCAGGACGAGCTTCTCGGTCTGCGTGCGGGGGTTCTTCTTCGTGACGTAGAAGAAGCCCGTGTCGGCCGACGAGTTCAGGCGGATCTTGATGGTGGTCGGCTTGGCCATGGTCGTTCTCGAACTGGTCTGTGTAACGGGTGGGAAATTCGGAAGCGTGCTTAGACAGGCGCGGGCGTCCGAAGTCAAGCCGGAGTCTGTGGACTCGGGTTAAAACATTGGAAACAATGATTTTATCTCAAGGCGGGGCAGGGGATGCGCGTACTGGTTCTGGGCGGATACGGCCTCATCGGGCTGGAAATCATGCGGGCGCTGGCCCTCGCCGGACACAAGCCTGTCGGATTCGGCCGTTCGCCGGAGACTGGGCGGCGGCTGGCGCCCGGCCTGAGCTGGAATCACGGAGACCTGCGCCGGATGCTCCGCGCGGAGGACTGGAACAGCCATCTGTTACCTATCGACGCCGTGGTAAACGCCGCGGGCGCCCTGCAGGATGGCCCGAAGGACGATCTGAGGGCAGTCCACGACATGGCAATCCAAGCGCTTGTCGCCGAATGCGAGCGGCGGGGCGTGAAGCACTTCGTGCAGGTCTCAGCGCCCGGCGCGACGCTGGAGGCGACTACGGCCTTTCTGTCGACCAAGGCGGCCGGTGACGCCGCCGTGCGGGCGAGCAATCTCGACTGGACGATCCTGAAGCCCGGCCTTGTCATCGCGGCGGGGTCCTATGGCGGTACGACGCTGTTGCGGATGCTGGCCGCCTTCCCGCTGGTCCAGCCCATCTTCATGCAGCACGCGAAGATGCAGACCGTCAGCGGGGCGGACGTAGCCCGCGCCGTCTGCGTTGTGCTCGCCGGCGACGTCCCATCGCGTCGCGACTACGATCTCGTCGAAGACGAGCCTCATGCACTGGGTGAGGTTCTGAAGGCCATGCGGCGGTGGACGGGGCGCGACGATGCGCTGTGGCGCGTGCCTCTGCCGAAATGGTTGGGCTATGCGCTCGGCCGTCTCGCCGATCTCGCCGGCTGGCTCGGTTGGCGCTCGCCCTTGCGCACGACCGCGCTGCGAGCGCTTGAGGCAGGCGTGACGGGCGATCCCACAGCGTGGCGCGACGCGGGAGGCTTCCCTCTCAAAACACTCGAGGAGACCCTGCTCGCGCTTCCCGCTGGCGCGCAGGAGCGCACATTTGGCCGCGCGCAACTGGTTTTCCCGATCCTCCTGCTCACCCTGTCCGGTTTCTGGATCGCCAGCGGGCTCATTGGTTTATGGCAGCGCGAAGTGGCGGAGGGCGTCATCGTATTCCGCACGGGTGAGCAGGCTGCCGACTGGTTTGTAAGCGCCGGTATCCTGGCCGACCTTGCCATCGGCTTCGGCCTGCTGTGGCGCAGATGGGTGAGGCCAGCCGCGTGGGCGTCGATCGTCGTGTCGCTCGGCTATCTCGTCGGCGGCACGATCCTGGCACCCGGCATCTGGGCTGATCCGCTGGGGCCATACGTGAAGGTCTTCCCGGCCATTGCGCTTGCGCTCGCCGTTGCCGCACTGATGGAGGAACGCTGATGGAGTGGATCCACCTGCTTCGCTGGGCGCATGTCATCGGCGCCTGTGTCCTGCTGGGCACGGGTGCGGGCATCGCCTTCTTCATGGTGATGGCCCAGCGCACGAAAGACACCCGCGTGATCGCGCATGTCGCTGGAACTGTGGTGATCGCTGATTGGCTGTTCACCGCCACTGCCGTTGTCTTGCAGCCCATCACCGGCGCGTTGCTGGCCATGGAGATCGGCTGGCGAATGAGCGAAGGGTGGATCGTCGCCTCTCTCGGCCTCTACGTCCTTGTCGGCGTGTTCTGGCTTCCGGTGGTCTGGATCCAGCATCAGTTGCGTGACATGGCGCGAACTGCGTCTGCCTCTGGCGAGGCCCTGCCGGAACGCTATCACAGGCTCTATCGGATCTGGTTCGTGGCTGGCTTCCCGGCCTTCATCGCCGCCCTGGCGATTGTCTGGCTGATGGTGACGCGACCCGTGGGATTGTTCGGTTAGGGGACGATTTGGCTTTCTCGAAGGAAATACGCGCGGCGAAAGCCAGCGGCCAGCTTGTGCAAGTCGTGCGCGATGCGTTCGATGAGGAAGGCAACATCGGCTACATCGTGGCGACCGGTCGCTCCTATTTCGTGATGGAGCTGGTGCTGCGCAACGCTCGCTTCGATGGCATGGCCTGTATGCGCTATGCGGACGTCACCGGCGTTGCGCCCGCAGAGCACGCCGAGTTCCTGGAGCGTGCGCTGGAGGCCCGTGGGGCCGTCCGCGCGACGCAGGCGCCGGTGGACCTCACTTCGCTCCAGACCATCATCGAAAGCTCTGCCAAGGCCTTTCCCGTCATCACCCTGCACGTGCCATCCGAAGAGATGCGCTACGAGTGTTTCATAGGGAAGGTGGTCGAGATTGGCGCCGAGGCCGTTGATCTTGCTCACATCACGCGCGATGGCGAATGGGAGGAATGGCTGCGCGAGGTCCCGTATACGGAGATCATGCGCGTGGATTTCGGCGGCGATTACGAAGAGGCGCTGTTTCTGGCTGTCATCTAGCCGATGCGCTCGCGCACATGGCCAGCCTGCGTCCAGTAGAGATGGAAGGGGCGTTCCTCGCTCTTCCCAACCAGCCGCGCTTCAACTTCAGAGATAACGAAGCGGGTGACATTCGGCAGGTCCAGCTCCGCCGCTTCGGCGAGCGTGAACCAGCGCAGGTCCGCCAACTCGCGGCTGTCCGCCGGCGCGCGATCATCCACCAGCGCCTCGTCAGCATTTGCCATGAAGAAGCGTGCGTCGAACCGCTTGTGGCGCATCGGCGGGGTGATGGCCCGGCCGACAAAGCGGAAGCCAGCGAGGGATGGCGCCACCCCATGCCCGTAATAGTCCGCCCACGACGCTGGAACGCCGGCGACGTCCTTGGCGCTGTGGCCCACCAGCAGCCCTGTTTCCTCGAACATCTCGCGCACCGCCGTGAGCGGGAAGGCGCGAACCGCCCGTGCCGCGCCGATCTCCAGCATGCGCTGTTCCTCGGCTGCCAGTTCGGAGAGGGACGGCGCCAGTTCGTCCTCCTCATCCACACGGCCGCCGGGGAAGACGTACTTGTTCGGCATGAAGTCGTGGCCGGATGAGCGGCATCCCATCAGGATGCGCGGGCCATCGGCCGTGAAACGATAGAGGATCAGCGTCGCCGCATCGCGCGGAACAGCGGGGTCGGCGACCAGGTTTGCCGGGTCTTCCCGCAGCAGGTCATCCTCGCTCAGGCTTTTCGCTGCGGCAGCTTTCGCGGCCGCCACCTGTGCGGGATCGTCATCGGGATCGAAGGCGCTGGTCATCTGTCGCAGCGTTGGACCAGAGGCGGGCGGCGGTCAACGGGCGGTGGGAGAGGCCCCTTCCTCGCCTACCGGCCCTTTTTCTTCTTGTTCTTGCCGTAGCTAGCCTGCCCGCCGCCGCCCGGACCTTTCTTGGTCGAATGCCGGATGTTTGGCGGACGACCGCCGCCGTCAGTCGGGCGTTTCCGCGCGGGCCCGCTGCGCGGTCCGCGATATTCTGCATCGCGGGTAGGTGGTTTCAGATCCGTACGGCGAGGCTTGGGCGGAGACTGGATGGAGAACAGCAGACCGCCGGTAACCGGCGCCGTCTCCATCAGCTTCACCTGTACCGTCATCCCCATCTCGTAGCGAAGGCCAGATCGTTGGGCGACCATGGCAGCGCTGGCCTCGTCATGGATCCAGTATTCTTCGGACAGGCGGGATGCCGGAACAAAACCATCAGCGCCATTCTCGGCGAGACGCACGAACAGGCCGGCGCGGTTAACGCCCGCAATTCGGCCGTCGAAGATCGCACCGACGCGGTCGGCCATGTAGATCGCGAGATAGCGATCCGTGGCCTCGCGCTCGGCCGCCATGGATCGGCGCTCCGTCATGGTGACATGCTCGGCCATCTCTTCGAGACGCACCGCATCCTGATCGTTCATGCCGTCCGGTCCGAGCCCCAGCGCGCGGATAAGCGCGCGGTGAACGATGAGATCTGAATAGCGGCGGATGGGCGAGGTGAAGTGCGCATACTTCGTGAGGTTCAGGCCAAAGTGGCCGAGGTTTTCGTCCGCGTAGCGCGCCTGCGCCTGCGTGCGCAGCACCATCTCGTTGACCAGCGGCTCGTTCTCCGAACCCTTCACGTCACCCAGAAGCTTGTTGAAACGCGCGCCCGTGATCGTCTCGCCGCGCGTCCATTTCAGACCGATGGTCGGCAGGAAGGTGGCGAGTGTGTTGACCTTCTCTTCGCTCGGCTCCTCGTGCACGCGATAGACCAGCGGCGTACGCTTGGATTCCAGCGTCTCGGCAGCGCAAACGTTCGCCTGGATCATGAACTCCTCGATCAGGCGGTGAGCATCGAAACGCTCACGCAGGCTGATCGACGCGATCTTGCCATCTTCGCCGATGCGCACGCGGCGCTCCGGGAGGTCGAGGTCCAGCGGCGCGCGGCTGTTGCGCGCCTGGGAGACTGCGCGGTAGGCCGCCCATAGAGGCTTCAGCACACCTTCCAGCAAAGGCCCCGTCTTGTCGTCGGGATTGCCGTCGATCGCATTTTGCGCCTGGCCGTAGGACAGCTTCGCGGCGGAACGCATCTTGCCCCGGATGAAACGGTGCTTTGTCTTGTGGCCGCCAGCGTTGAAGAAAATCTCGACCGCAAACGTCTCGCGAAGCTCGCCCTCACGAAGCGAACAGAGATCCGCCGAAAGATGCTCCGGCAGCATGGGCGACACGCGATCCGGGAAGTAGGTCGAGTTGCCGCGACGATATGCTTCGCGGTCCAGCGCAGAGCCGACCCGCACATAGGCTGCGACATCGGCGATGGCGATGATGACACGCCAGCCGCCATGGCCATCGGCTTCGGCATAGACAGCGTCGTCATGGTCGCGCGCGTCTTCCGGGTCGATGGTGATCAGCGGAATGCGCGTAAGGTCTTCGCGCGGCGATTGCGCGGGTTTGGCCTTGCTGGCCTCCTCGATCACCTGCTCGGGGAATTCGTCCGGCACGCCATGGGTGTGCATCGCGATGATGGAAGCCGCGCGGGGATCGTCCAGACGCCCCAGCACTTCCACAACGCTGGCGCGACGCGGGCCATAGCCGCGCGCAGGACGCGCCTGAATGCGCACGAGATCGCCATCGCGCGCGTCACGCGCATCGGCTTTCTCGACGATGAACTCGGATTTTTCCTTGCGGGAGGTCGGCTCCACCGTGCCGCCATGGCGGTTGGCGCGATAGACGCCGATCAGTGACGTTTCCGGCAGGGCGTCGATTTTCTTGATGGCGCGTGCACGCCAGATGCCGTCACGGCCCTTTTCGATCTTGCAAAGCGCGCGCTCGCCGACGCCCAGCGCCAGCGGGCGTCCGCCCTTGCGATGGTTCGCGCCGGATGGGCCCGCAAACATGATGTCCGGTCCGAACGGGCCTTCCTTGCCCATGGCGCGGCCGATCAGCTCGCCATCGCGGTCGACGCGCTCGAAGCGCACGATGCTGGTCGGCGGCGGCATTTCGGCTGGCGAGAACGCGCGTTTGCCGGTGCGCACCAGCGCGCCTTCCGCTTCCAGCTCATTAAGGATGCGGCGCAGCTCGGGCTTGTGCTCGGTTGCAACATCCAGCCCGCGCGCGATGTCGCGCTTCGCGCCGAGTTGAGGGTTCTTCTCGAGATAGTCGAGGACCATCTCGCGCGTTGGCGGTGCGGTGTTGTCGCGCGGCGGCCGGCTCATGCCTCTTCTTTTTTGGCCTTCGCGGTCTTGGCTTTTGCCGGCGCCTTTTTGGCCGCGGCCTTCTTCGTGGTCGTTGATTTTGTTTCTCCAGTGGATTTGGCCGCAGCCTTCTTAGCAGGCTTCTTGCCTTTCGACTTCGTCGAGGGGGCAGCGGCAGCGCGGGCGTCTACCAGCTCGATCGCCTGTTCAAGCGTGATCGAGGCCGGGTCTGCGCCGCGTGGGATGTTCGCGTTAATCGTCCCATGCTTCAGATAGGGGC
>JAVBYB010000175.1 GCA_030824255.1 bacterium | reverse complement strand
GATGCTTGAAGCCGGCGCGATAGAGCAGCGCCTTCGAGATGGGGTTGGTGACAACAGCGGCGGCTTTTTCCGCGCGCACGTGTTCGACGGCGAGGCGGATAGATTCGATGACAGCTTGCGCGGTGGCGGGGTCGGGTTTGCCGAGGGCTGCGACGGGGCCGTCGATCGGCAGGACGGGAAGTGCGTGATGGAAAGTGGTGAGCGCGTTGCCGGTTTCGGGAATTGTTTCCAGAGGCGGCGCACGATCAGGCCAGAGTGCGCTTGCGGCATGGGCCATCACATCCGGCGGGGCGATGACATAGAACGGCCGGCCGCCGGTCTGGCGCGCATGTTCCCATGCCTTCCACGCGATGATGGGGCCGACCCCGGCGGGGTCGCCCATGGTCATGGCAAGGGGGAGGATGGGCGCGGCCATTCGGGCTCAGCAGTCAGGTGGATGGTGGTGCGACATACCACGAGTTGTTGTGGCGGCGGCAAGGGCAAAGGGGGGCGTTATACCGCTCATCCCGACCTTCGTCGGGACGAGCGGGGTAGAACAGTGCTTTGCTGAATCGACCTGGCCTAGCGGCGGACGACGGTGGCTTCGCGTTTGAGGTCGCGGAGGTAGCGTTCGGCGACGAGGGCCAATTCCTGGTTGAAGAGGCGGTCCTTGATCTCGTCGCGCGAGGGGAGGTCGGCGTCGCCCGCGCGGGAGTTGCAGACGAAGAACACCATCTTGCCGCCATCCGGCAGGTCAACGATCGGGGACGACTGGTTTGTGCCGACGCCTTCGAGCGGGGTGCGGAACTGCGGTGCGATCTGCATGAAGCCGACGCCGTTCATCGGCGTGCGCGTGAGGTCGGCAACGCCTTCCATGGCTTTCGGCAGGGCCGCGCAGTTGGCAGCGCCGGTCTTCAGCGCGTCGAGCTTGGCGGAGGCGCCTTCGCCACGGGCGACGATCTGCTCCATGTCGAGGATCAGGGATTGCGACGGGTCGGACGGCTCACGCTTGCCGGTGACGGCGATGACATAGACGCCGCTGTCGCTTTCGATCGGAGGCAGGATGCTGGGAGGCTCGCCCGCCTTCTGCACGGCTTCAGCGATCTCGGGGCGCATGTCGCCGGGCGAGAGCCAGTTAAGGTCGCCGCCGGCGGAGGCGGAGGGAGCAGCGGAGAACTGTTGCGCGAGCGTCTGGAATTCGGCGCCCTGGTTCACGTTGTCGATCAGGGTGGCGGCGCGGGCCTTGGCGAGATCGCGCGAGGCCTGGTCGGGCGCATAAAGGAAGATTTCGGCAAGACGGTATTGCGGCTTGTCGAGTGATGACTTGATGCGGCCGAGCATGTCGTCGATGCGCATCTCGGACACGCGGACGGTCTTGAAATAGCGGCCGCGGATCAGGGCGGTCCAGGCGATCTTGGCCTGTTCCATATCCCGGATGTGCTGGACCGGAATGCCGGATTCAGCGAGCGCCTGGTTAAACTGTTCCGGCGACATGCGGTACTGGCGGGCGACGTCGGAGATGCTCTCGTCGAGCTCGGCGGCGGAGATTTCCTGATCCTTCACCAGCTTGCGGAATTCAAGCAGCTGGACCTTCTCCTCGATCAGGCTTTCGAGGGCCTGGGACTGGAGTTCAAGCAGGATTTTCTCGTCTTCCGGCGGCTCCGGGAAGCGCAGGAGCATCCAGCGCATGCGGTTGCGCACGTCTGACTGGGAAATCACGCTGTCGTTCACGCTGGCCATGACGCCATCCACCGTGCGGCCGCGGGCGGCGGCCGGCTGGGGGGTCTGTGTCGTGGTTGTCTGCTGGGCCAGCGCCACAAGGCTGGAGCCAGCGACAGTTGCGGCAAGTGCGAGAGCAAGAAGTCGTTTCATCGGTCACCCTTGGCCTTCGACCCTGAAACAGGGTGAAGGCGAAAACATGGCCGCCGCTGGCGGCGTCCGCCCGCCGATATACCGGTAGAGACCGGCAAATGCGAGCCTGCGGAAGCAGCCTGCGACGGGAAGGATCAGTCGAAATCCCCGGGGGTGACGCCCCCGAGCCCCGTGAGGGCGAAGGTAAACCGAATCGACTCGGACGGGCCCAGCGTCCGGTCCCGGCCGCCTGAACGCTCATAGGCGATCAGGAAGAAGGAACATTCGTCCCGGTAGCGAAGACCGGCGGAGAAGCGGATATCCTGGCCCTGCGTAATGTTCCGGGTCTGCTGGACGACGGCCGCCCACTGGTTGTCGATCTCGAAGGAGCCGTTCCAGACGAGGCCCTCATCGTCTCCCGTGACGGTGTCGGAGACCTTGAAATAGCGGGCGTCGCCCTTGATGCGCCAGACGTCGACCCCGGCGTTGAGGTCGATCCGCTTCACGGTCTGCTCGTCGTCGATGCGGAAACGTGCGCCGACCTCGAAGATGCGGCCCAGGTCGGCCCGGACGGAGGCGACATAGTCGGACTCCTCGCCAGACAGGTTGGAGAGTTCGTTGAAGGAAGGGTCCGCGTCCTCGCGCCAGCGGCGGCCGATGACGGCGGAGAGTTCGACGTCCTTGCCGATATAGGCGGTGGCGTTGACGCCGACAGCGGCGCGCGCGCCGCCTTCCCACAGGTCGTAATTGGTGACGGCGTTCGGCTTGAACAGGTTGGTCT
>JAVBYB010000437.1 GCA_030824255.1 bacterium | reverse complement strand
GAGAAGATCTCGCGCCGCTTCCTCGCCAACCCGGCCGAGTTCGCTGACGCATTCGCGCGTGCGTGGTTCAAGCTGACGCACCGCGACATGGGCCCGAAGTCGCTCTATCGCGGCAAGCTGGTTCCGAAAGAAACGCTGATCTGGCAGGATCCGATCTCCGGGCAGCCCAGCACGATCGACGCTGCTGATGCAGACGCGCTGAAAGCAAAAATCCTCACCACCGGCCTGTCGGTTGCCGAACTTGCTGAAACGGCCTGGGCTTCCGCCTCGACCTTCAGGAGCTCGGACAAACGCGGCGGCGCAAATGGCGCGCGCATCCGCCTGAACCCTGTGAAGAACTGGGAGGTCAACAAGCCTGACCAACTCGCGAAGGTGCTCGCTGCGCTGGAAGGCGTGCAGAAGGAGTTCAACGGCGGATCGAAAAAGGTGTCGCTCGCCGATCTCATCGTTCTCGGCGGCAATGCTGCAATCGAGAAGGCTGCGAAGGCAGGTGGCGTGGATGTGAAGATTCCGTTCTCGCCGGGCCGCGCAGACGCCACGCAGGAAGAGACGGAAGTTGAATCCTTTGCCTGGCTCGAACCGAAAGCCGATGGTTTCCGCAACTATGTGCGCAAGCCGATCATGGCGATCGAAGAGCACCTGGTCGATCGGGCGCAACTGCTGAACGTGACCGGGCCGGAGATGACCGCGCTCGTCGGCGGCCTGCGCGTGCTGCAGGTTGGGGACGCGAAGCTTGGCGTGCTGACCGCGCGACCGGGTACGCTGTCGAACGACTTCTTCGTCAACCTGCTCGACATGGGCGTGAAGTGGAAAGCAGTCGACGACAAGTATGGCAACCTGTTCGAAGGGCTCGACCGCAAGTCTGGCGATGTGAAGTGGACCGCGACGCGCGCCGATCTGATCTTCGGTTCGCACTCGCAGCTGCGCGCGCTGGCTGAGGTCTACGGTGCGTCCGATGCGAAGGAGAAGTTCGTGAAAGACTTCGTCGCCGCATGGACGAAAGTCATGAACGCGGATCGCTTCGATCTCGCCTGATCTTCCGCAAGGAACAGAAGTGGAGGCACTGCCCCGGGCCAAAAGCCCGGGGCTTTTTTTGGTCATGACATTCGCGCGGGCGGTGGGTTGGCGCCGCTTCACCGGGCGCCATCCATCCGATCGGCGCCTCATTTTTCGCTGCCAACAAGGCCTGCTGCGACATTTTTGGAATCTTTCTAAATCAATGTTGCGCCTGCGAAGACTCGTCGCTAAATCCCCCCTGAACGATCCGGTTTCCGCAACGGCGGCCGGGCGAAAGCTACACTCAGACGGAGATACGAGATGCTCGGCGTTGGCCAGAAACTCCCCGCTTTTGAAGTCACCGGCGTCAAGCCGGGCTTCATGAACCACGAAGAAAACGGCGCTTCGGCATTCGAGACGGTCACGCAGGACTCGTTCGCGGGCAAATGGAAGGTCATCTTCTTCTACCCGAAGGACTTCACCTTCGTTTGCCCGACCGAGATCGCCGAATTCGCCCGCCTCGGCGGCGAGTTCGCTGACCGCGACGCAGTCGTGCTGGGCGGCTCCACCGACAACGAGTTCGTGAAACTCGCCTGGCGCCGCGACCACGCCGACCTCGCCAAGCTGCCGATCTGGCAGTTCGCCGACACGAACGGCTCGCTGACGGACGGCCTCGGCGTGCGTGACGCGTCGGGTGTTGCGCTCCGCGCCACCTACGTCGTCGACCCGCACAACGTCGTCCAGCATGTCTACGTGACGAACCTCAACGTGGGCCGCGCGCCGGCCGACACGCTGCGCGTTCTCGATGCGCTGCAGACCGACGAACTCTGCCCCTGCAACCGCGCAGTGGGCGGCGAGACGCTGAAGGCTGCCTAACCCCCCACCATAGGCGCCTTCAATCCAGAAGCCTCCCGGCCACGTCCTCCCAAATGACGGCCGGGAGGCTTTTTGTTTTCCTGATACGAGCAAACGCACATGAACTTCGAAACGCTGAAAACCGCGCTGCCGGATTACGCGAAAGACCTGAAACTCAACCTCGGCTCGCTCTCCAACGAAACCTCGCTCACCGACCAGCAGAAGTGGGGCACGTTCCTCGCGTGCGCATTCGCCATCGGCGAGCCGACGACGATCCGCGCGCTGATCGGCGAGACGGAAGGCAAGCTGACGCCAGAAGCGGTGAAGGCTGCAAAGGCCGCCGCGTCGATCATGGGCATGAACAACGTGTACTACCGCTTCACGCACCTTGTTCACAATGAAGTCTACCGCACCACGCCGGCCAAGCTGCGGATGCAGGTGATCGGCGCGCCTGGCGTGGAGAAGCCCGACTTCGAACTGTGGTGCATGGCGGTCTCCGCCGTGAATGGCTGTGGCATGTGCATGGACAGCCATGAGGGCGTCCTGCGCCACGCCGGTTTCACGACCGAGCAGATCCAGGCGTCGGTGCGCATCGGCGCAGTGGTGAACGCGGTCGCCCGCACGCTTGCCGCGGAAGCGGCGCTGGCCTGAGCTGAGCGTTTTACGGTCGGATAGGCCGCGCCGGCCAAGCATGCGAAGGTGCCCTCAGAAGCTGGGCTTCTGAGGCGGTAAGGTTGCGGGTTTCAAACATCGCCAGGCGT
>JAVBYB010000441.1 GCA_030824255.1 bacterium | reverse complement strand
CCGGCCCGACGCGCTGTCGCAGATTTCGGGCGGCGGCATCGGGCTTGGGCAGCTGGCGTCGGCGCTATGTCTTGCGGCGGTTGTGGTCGTGGCGCTGACGGCGGCGCATCTCGGCACGGCGGAGGGCGACTACGCGCTGCAGCGCGGGGCAGGGCCGTTCATGGCCGTGTGGCTGGTGGTCTTCGTGACCCCGTTCTTCCTCTACACGCCAGATGGCTCGCCGCCGGGCGGCAAGTGGAGCACGGCCGCGCGCGAAGTGTTCACCAGCAATGGCAAGGTGGACCCGGTCGGCAAGCTGAAAGGCGTTGTCGATTATGTGCGCGGGCTGTTCCGGCAGTTCCCCGAGGCGATGAAGTACCTGCTGGCGTGCCTGATCTTCAAGGATGGCATCATCGCCCTGCTGGCGATTGGCGGCGTGTTCTCGACCGGCGTGCTTGGCTGGGGCCTTGCGGAAGGCGGGATCTACGGCATCTGGGCGTCGATCTTCGGCGCTATAGGCGGGCTATGGCTGGCGCCGACGCTCGACCGCAAGCTGGGGCCACGCAAGGCAATCATGACGCAACTGGCGGCGCTTTGCGTCGTGGTGGTGATCGCACTGGGCACGACGCAGGAGAGCATTCTCTACGGATTGGTGCCGGCAGGCGGGCCGCTGCACAGCTTCGGCCTGTTCGATACGTTGCCTGACGTCTTCTACCTGCTGGTGACGGCATTTATCGCAGGTCTGGCGGCGGCGAACATCGCGGCGAGCCGCTACATGATCATCACGCTCGCGCCCAAGGAGCGGCTGTCTGAGTTCTTCGGGCTGTTCGCGTTGTCGAGCACGGCGACGGTGTGGCTGGGGCCGATGCTGATCGAATGGTCGACGCGCACATTCCAGGACCAGCGCGTCGGCTTCTCGCCGATCCTGCTTCTGCTGGCTGTGGGGCTGGGGCTGATGTTTACGTTGAAGCCGACCACCGGCGCGAAGGGCTCGCTGGAGTACACGGGGCCGGCGCATTAGGCGCTATGTGGCCTTAGGCAAATGGCTGTCAGCGCACCGCACGTGTTCAATTTGCGGCCTTTTGGGGCCGCTCATCATCAAGGACAGGTCAGCGCCAGCGTCTCAGCTTGTTGGCAGGGCAGGGCTTACTGGCCGCGAGCGGCTGAGGCCTTGCTGTTGATGGTGCCCATGACGCTCGAGAAGTGGCCCGGATCATCTCCGACCATCGGGGTGGCGCGGCATTTGTCGACGCAGGAGTACGAGTAGGTGCCCTGGCCGCGGACGATGGTGACGCCCGCATCATCTTCGCCGCCGACAATCAGCTGGCTCGAATAGATCGTGTTGCCGGCGCGATCGAGGACGGTGAGGTTGGTCGAGCCGAATGACTTGCCGGTCACCAGAAGCGTGCGCGCATCATGCACGGCGACGTCGGCGACAGAAGCGTTGCCGACGATGACCGAGTTGGCGGCTCCGGCGATCTTGAGAGGCACGGTCTGATCGACCGTCACCTTGAGTGGATCAGCGAACGCGGCGGGCGCGAAAGCGATGGCGACTGCGAGGGCCGCAAAAAATTTCTTCGACATGCCTGGCTCCAACCGGAACGTGTAGGCCGACGATAGGGAGCAAGCCTGAATCAATGGCTAAGGCGACGGGCGCAGATGCGCATATGACTCGCGCGCGCGATTCCTTTGAATCCATACGGCGCGCGGAACCGTCGCGTTAGTCTTTCGTTCAAAGTATTGAATCGGATCTCAACAGCCGTGGTTAAGCATCTCTGAATACGAATACATGCAATTTTCTTGATCGCTTCACGAGATATCAATCCACCCCATGTAGAACTGAACCTGCCTACTACGGGTGATGGTACTTGGGGTGGGCAATAAAAAGCCATGCATTGCGGAGAAGCAAAATGAAAAACCTCTTCAAGAAATTCCTGAACAACAAATCCGGCGCGACCGCCATCGAGTACGGCCTGATCGCCGCTCTGATCGCCGTTGCCGTCATCGGCGGCGTGTCGACGCTCGGCTCGAACGCCAACGACACCTTCACGACGATCTCGAACCAGATGTAATCAACGCCGGCCAAAATGGCTGGCGTGGACATCGGAAGCCGCGGACCTTCGGTCCGCGGCTTTCTTCGTTTTATACTTTGCGAATACTGAGTTTGGTCAACGCTTCCTTCAGCGAATTCTGGCAACTTGCTTGAACAAGAATTCTGGTGGTGGTTGATGGTTACGACGTTGCTCTGCCTGGCATTCCCGCTGCTCCTGATTTACGCGGCCTGGCACGACGTCTCGACGATGACGATTCCGAACTGGGTGTCGATTTCGCTCGGCGTCCTGTTCATTCCCGCCGCGATGGCGGCGGGCCTGTCCATGGACGAGATCGGCTGGCATCTCGTTTTCGGTGCGGGCGTGCTGATCGTCTGCGCCGGCCTTTTCTACTTGAATGTATTTGGCGGCGGCGATGCGAAGGTGATCGCGGCGGCCTCGCTGTGGACCGGGCTGTCCGCCAGCGCGCCTTTTGTCATGGGCATGGCGATCGCGGGCGGGGCGCTTGCGGGCCTCCTGATCGTGCTGCGCCGGATGAAGGTGCAATCCTCGCAGCCATGGGCCGCGCGCCTGCTTTCACCGG